>CAZXIB010000061.1:0-6531 GCA_964639815.1 uncultured Thomasclavelia sp.
CGCAAGAAGCTTGATATATCTTGGAAATGAAGATAACCATCACCTATCGCATATAGTCAGATGGATTAATATCGATACGCTCTACACTTATCTTTTCATCTTCAAAGGTAACGATGGCATAGGATGGTGGTGAGCCATCTCTATTGAAGTTACAAGAGCCGGGATTGATAAAGCGTATGCCCTCTTTAGTATAATCACTAAAGCGATGCGTATGACCAAAGAAGACGACATCGGCATGTTCCTTCTGAGCTTTGGCAATAAGACCCTTATCATTAAAGTAAGAGACAAAAGGGTCGCCATGGATAACCAAGATTCTATGACCTTCAATTTCGACAAAACGTTGTCTAGGAAGACTACCATCATAGTCGTTATTGCCCTTGACACTGGCAAAGGGCAAAAGTTCTTTCATGGTAAACTCACTATCACCACAGTGTAGATACAAATCAGCAGTGCTCTCTTTAGTGAGGATGTAGTCTAAAACACGACGATTGAAGTGATTGTCTGATACAAGGACTACTCTAGTCATATTGGTACTCTACCCTTCCATATTTCTCTAAGAAACTATCTAGTTCTGCACTTTTCTCTAGATGTACTAAGAGTTTACCACTTTCTTTTTTAGCACATAAATCAAAGTCTAGATTACAAGAGTCATATACCTTGACCTTGAAGAAGTCACTAAAGAAGTCACGATAGACCGGATAATGCGTACAAGCCAAGATAACGGCATCGACATCAAGGTCTTTTAGACTTTCGCATATCTCACGCAACTTCTTTTCTACTAAGGCCTTAGGCGCAAAACTTTCCACATCGTAAGCCAAGTCTTCTAAGGCAATGGCTATTACTTTATCAAATCCGCGCTGCCTTAGCTCATCTTGGTATCGTCCTGACTTTATTGTAAGAGGTGTGGCAAAGACGGCGATGTGCTTTTCTTTGGCGATATCGATTTGCTCGACGGTCTTACCTATTATCTCATGAATCTTGATGTCATAATCCTTAGACTCTTCTAGACATGCACATAGCGTATTACAGGCAACGATGAGGTCACTTACACCTCTTTTCTTATAGAAGGCTAAAATGTCATCAAAATAGCCCTTTATCTCAGTAGAAGTCTTAGAACCATAAGGCATATGTGACTTGTCACCGTAATAAAGGATGTCGGTATTGGGATAGCGTTTATGTATACCTTCTACTAATAGTAGGCCACCGATTCCCGAATCACATATCCCAATCATCTTCACCTCGATAGCGCAAGTGCATCTCACCTTTAGTAAAGTAAAAACCATAGTTTTCGCTATTTTCATATAGCCAGGCCAAAACTTCTTCATCAGCCTCAAAGTCAAAGGCCAGGCCTAGTTGGTGTTCGCTGTGGCCAGGGAAGTCACCACTACAATCCGCTTCTATAATTACCAAGTCTTCATAACTTATATATGATGTCGTTATCGTTATCTCGGCCTCTTCGATGTCGCTTTCTAGGGCATCTATCATCGCCAAGAGACTAGTATACGCACTAACTCTTAGCGTTACTTCTTGCTCGTTTATATCACCAGTTACTAAGTCTGAGGGCGACCAATTTAAGATTGTTACATGCTCTTCGAGTAGGGCATTATAAGAACTAGGGTCTATTTCTATAACAGCTTCACTGTCATAGACATCACCATTTTCCATCCAAGCGAGTATCGTATCAAAGTCATAGTATCTAAGCCAAGATATGACGCTATCATAGATATCGTAAGAGAAGAAGTATTCGACATAGGCGACAATCTCTTCATCACTAAGACCTAAATCTAAGTCTTTTACGTAATTGTACTCATTTATATGGAGAACACTAAAATCATCAAAACTGATGTACTCAATGAAGTAGACAGGGGCAATATCAAATTCAATGATGTACTCTATCTCCTCATCATCAAGATACTGTTTAATGAGCTCACGGCTTTCCTCATTTTGATAAGGGTACCGCGATAAGACATCAAAGTTTTCATTCATATGTCTATAGCACAGTATAAATATCAAAATAATAACGAGGACTAAGCCGATACGTCTAACCTTCATAGTTACTATAATACCCTATCTCGTCAACCAGTCGGCACCTTTTATGAATTCTTCTTTACTGAGACCGGGAAATTCTAACTGTCTTAGACACTCATACATGCCTATGGCGACCGTATTGGCAAGATTTAAACTTCTAGCATCTTCTACCATTGGTATCCTATAGGTTGTATCGAGATGTTTACGTAAGATAGTCTTGGGTATACCTGTTGACTCTTTGCCAAAGACAAGATAGATGGCCTTAGCCTTCTTATCAAATAGGCACTTATCAAAAGACTTTTGCCCATAGCGGGAAAAGAAGATGTATTGGCCCTTATTATTGGCCTTCAAAAAGGCTGCGTAATCTGGATATATCGTATAGTCTAAGTCACTTATATAGTCCATGCCAGCTCGGCGCAAGTGTTTTTCATCCATATGAAAGCCAAGTGGCTCAATGAGGTGTAGTCTAAAACCAAAAGCCTTACAACTGCGCATGATGTTGCCGGTATTTGAAGGTATCTCTGGCTCGTATAAAACGATGTTAAGATTCATGCGATGTCCTTCTTATAGCCCCTTTTAATAAAAGATAGCCCACTAATAAACTAAGTACAAATAAGATAATTATCATGATGACAAGGTCGAAGAAAAAAGACTCTGGCACCATCATGATAAGTCTATCGCTACTGGGATTTAATAACCACAAATCATTAGTAAAGAAAAGCTGATGGAAGGTATTCCAAAAAGAGGTAAAGTCCGCCAGGGCATAGATTACTAAGACGGCAATAAAAGCCACTAGTAAAGATAAGACATTTATATAAGACTTCTTTAGTTCTACAAAGACAGTACTATCTTTTTTTAAGGCGATATAGATTAGGCCAATTACCAGTATGACAAGGGCAACATAGCGAATAGTACTAACTATCGTATACAAATCACGGACATCGACCATATGGGCTATCTCTTTTTCGTTAAACATAGCCACTACCTCATCATCTATCGTCACTTCGACATCAAGGCTATCGTAGCTGCCCCTTATATAGCCTAATAAGACATCTGTAGCCTTTTGCAAGTCTGTATCCGAAATGCCAATCGTTTCCGCTACTTCATTTTTATTGAACTCATAGACGTAAAAGGCCTCGTTAAAACAGGCTATATCAAGTATCGCGATAAAACTAAAGACAATAAAAGACAGGCTTATGAGGTAAGTGAAAACCCTATTCAAAATAGTCATCAAAACCTAAAACTTCACCAAGGCCACATATCGCCAAACTACGATGCGACATGGCGTTTTTATCTTCTGCATCCATCTCTGCTAGGGTTCGATTGTCAATCTGTGCCGGAAGGATGTACTCTTCACATCGCGGAATAAATATAGCGTCATAGCCAAAACCATTAGTGCCTCTAGGCTTTTCGGCTATTATGCCATCCATGATGCCGGTCGAAAATTGCTCACCTTCATCATCTATATAGCACATAGTACAATAAAAGCTAGCCTTCTTATTGGGCACATCACGCATTATAGAGCAGATGAGCTCATTTCTTTCATCTTGGTTGAGACTAGGTATAAACCTAGCGCTGTGCACACCGGGCAAACCCCTTAAATGCTCTATACACAAACCACTGTCATCGGCGATAGTTGGCATTAGATAATAGTCATAAAAATATTTAGCCTTGATATAGGCATTCTCATCGAAGTCTTTGCCATCCTCTATAGGCATATCACCAGTATAGTTAAGGTCGTCTAAGGTGATGACTTTTATATCGTACCCTTCGAATATATCCTTAATCTCAGCTTTTTTGTGGGCGTTATGGGTCGCTAATAGTACCTCTTTTGTCATATAATCTCCTTATGCAAGTCTCCGATTTACTTAAAAGATTATATCATAAAGACATAGCATATATTAAAACAGAGCTAGGACTTACTAATACCATCTATCTTGCCGATACTGATGATGGTAAGATTGTCATCCGCTGGCCTGATAGTAAGATGGGTAAACTGCTTGATAATAACGAAAGAGAAGTCTTAGACCTTATAAAAGATACTGGTCTTGATGTACCAGAAGTCTATTATGATACGTCTAGTCGTATAAGAATCACTAAGTATATTGAAAGTAAAGACTTTAACGCAACTTCTGACCCACAAAAAGACATAAAGGCTTTAGGTCTTATAAAAAAACTACACTCTTATGCCTTTAAGGTATCACATAGCTTTGATAGCTATAAGCTATTTTCTAGCTTTGTGTCTAACTGTATAAATCCCTTATACGAGTACAAAGAGCTGAGCTATATCTTCGATGTATACGCAACCATAAATCATCCGCACATCCTCTGTCACAACGATTTAGTGGCCGGTAACTTCTTGTTCAGTGAAGATAAGACCTATCTTATTGACTACGAGTATGCCGCTATGAACGACCCCTTCTTTGATTTGATGTCTTTTATTAGTGAAAATGACATTGTTGAAAAAACACGAAAAGACTTCATCATCAAAGAATATCTTGGTCATACACCATCCATACAAGAAGAAAAGGAACTGCTCATAACCGAGACTATGATGGATCTCTTATGGTGTAGTTGGGCGAATATGTTATATGGACAAAGAAAAGAAGCAATATACAAAGATATTGCCAAGCGCAAAATGGAACGCTTTTTACAAGGAGTTAGTAAGTTATGAAACACATCTTTATCGTCAACAAGATTTCAGGTAAGGGTATCAATACAAAGCTGATGGAACCTTTAAAAGAAGTCTTAAACACTTTAGGTATCGACTATGACATTCATCTCACCCAATATCCCACTCACGCCAAAAATATCGCTGAGGAGTATGTAGATAAGACAGATATCTGCCTATACTCCATGGGTGGTGATGGCACCTTATATGAAGTACTCAACGGTATGGACACTAGACAGCCTCTTGGCGTCATACCAACAGGCAGTGGCAATGACTTCTTTCGCCAGTTTGGCCACGATGAAAAGACCGACATAAAAGAGCTCATTACTAAAACGATAGTAGCTGAGCCTAAAAGGATTGACTATGGCACATTTGATGATAAGCGCTTTATCAATTGTTTCTCCATTGGCATCGATGCCAAGATTAACCTCGATGCCTCTAATATGATAAGAAATACCTTTCTCGATAAAGGCACTTCCTATATCGCTAGTATCGTCAAAAATGTCATAAGGCCCAAGGCCACTAGACTATACCTTACTGTTGACGGGCAAAGACTAGATGGTGAATGGTTAGTCTGTGCCGTTATGAACGGGCAATACTATGGTAATGGCAAACACGCCTGTCCCCAGGCCAAACTGGATGATGGCTATCTCGATTTGACTTTAGCCCGCCGCTGTCCCCAATACAAGGTATATGGAATGCTTCTAAGGTATCTTGATGGCAAGCATCTCGATGACCCTCTTTTTGACATCCATAAGGTCAAGGATGTCATCATTGAAAGTCCTAATGACTTCTATTATCAAGCCGATGGGGAAAACTATACTGGTAAAAGATTACATATCCAAATAGTCGAAAAGGCCCTTGATATAAAGGTGGCTAGTGTATAAATACTAGTCACAATAGCGCTCGATTATCTTCTTTACTAGGGGGTGACGGACGATGTCAGTATCATCAAGTTTGATGATGGCGATGTCTTCCGTCTTTCTTAGTCGCTGTATCGCCTCATCAAGGCCACTTAGGCTTCTATTGATTTGTCTATCAATCTGCGATAAATCGCCAGTTATAACCATCTTTGAGGCTCTACCTAACCTTGTCAGAAACATCAACATCTGCACACTGGTAGTATTCTGAGCCTCATCTAAGATGATAAAGGCATCGTTTAAACTTCGTCCTCGCATATAGGCCAGAGGTATAATCTCAATTATCTTCTTTTCGATATAGGTCTCGACCTTCTCATGGCTCAATAGCGCATCCAAAGCATCGTATAGGGGCATGAGATAGGGGTCGACCTTTTCTTTTAAGTCACCGGGCAAAAACCCTAAAGATTCACCAGCTTCTACTACCGGCCTTGTCAAGACAATCTTCTTACAAGCTCCCTCTTTTAGTGCTTTTACGGCCATGACAACAGCTAAAAAAGTCTTGCCACTACCAGCTGGCCCATCAACTATCGTTATTGTATCTTTATTTATCGCTTCAATCATGCCCATTTGACCAACAGTCTTGGCCTTAATGGGACGGGCTGCACAATCAGTTAAGATGACCTTTTTATCTAAGCTATCATAATTAGACTTGTCATCTTTAGCGATGGCATCATAGGCATAACCCACTGTATCTACATCGATGTGGCGCTGGTTCTTTATAATCTTTGTCAATGAGTCGATATGCTTTTTAAACATGGCTAGTTTATCGACATCTTCTGTCAAGATATAAATGGCATCACCTTTTATATAAACGGTCGTACCATACAGTTCTTCAAGTCGTTTGATGTGGCAGTCATTTGGCCCCGCCAACATCATCAAGCCATCATAGTCTAGTTGTAGTACTAATCTCTG
>CAZXIB010000062.1:0-6406 GCA_964639815.1 uncultured Thomasclavelia sp.
GGGTTTTAGTGGTAGAATAAGCGATATTATGGAGCTAAAACTTAAAGACCTCACTAAGAGATATATAGAACAGTGTGGTTTTAAAAGACTTACTGATATTCAAGAGGCGACGATAAGGGCTAGTAGTCAAGGTAAGGATATAGTTGCCATTAGTCCTACTGGCACTGGTAAGACGCACGCCTTTCTTTTGTCTATCTTAGAGAAGATTGATGTTGATATAAAAGAGACCCAAGTCATCATATCATCGCCTACTAGAGAATTAGCTCTCCAACTTTTTGAAGTTTTTAAGACGACTAAGAGTCTTTGGCCAGATTTAAATATTAAGCTTGTAATGGGTGGGACTGATGCTCAAAGAAATAGAGAGTCTTTAAAAAGAGAGCCGCATATCGTTATTGGTACACCAGGACGTCTTCGTGACTTCTATGAAGAAGGTTTACTGCGGGTAGACCATACACGTATGTTTATCATTGATGAGGCTGATATGACCTTAGAATTCGGCTTTTTAGTCGATATCGATAAGATATTCGCAAGGATGAATGGTCATCCTGAAGTTCTCTGTTTTAGTGCGACACTGCCAGAGGGTTTAAGGCCCTTTATTAAGCGTTACTTAGAAGACCCTGAAGTCATGTTTGCTAGGAGTGATGATGACTTTGACCCGGATATAGAACACGTTTTAATATCTTGTAGGCACTTAAGTTACAGTGATACGCTAATAAGTATTTTGGATGGCTTTAAGCCTTATGTCTGTCTTATTTTCGCCAATGATAGAGAGACTTGTGATGAAGTGTATGGCAAATTAATAGATAAAGGTTTAAAGGTTGGTGTCTTACATGGGGGTCTAGATGCCCGCAAGCGCAAGCAAGCCCTCAAATCCCTAATGCGTCATGAGTATACCTATCTTGTCGCTACCGATGTCGCCGCTAGGGGTTTAGATATAGAAGGGGTTACTCATGTCGTGAGTTTAGGCCTTCCCAGTGACCTATCTTTCTATGTTCATAGGTCTGGAAGAACTGGTCGCATCGGCCATAATGGAACTTGTTTTCTTTTATATCGCGATGAAGATATTAAAGGCATTGATAGTCTTAGGAAAAAAGGCATCGACTTTATACATAGGTCTTATAAGGCTGGTGTGTGGCGTGATGTAAAAAGACGTGAAAAGCCTATGGATAAGACAGATAAGCTAGAGAAAGATATTGCCAAGTCCTTAAAGCGTAAAAACGAAAAGGTTAAGCCTAACTATAAAAAGAAGAAAAGGCAGGCCGTAGAAGCGATAAAGCGTAAAAAACGGCAAGAATTTATCCGGCAAAAAATAAAAGAAGAAAAGAAGGCGCGCTATAAAAAGAAGGCTAATGAGTCATGAAATCCTTCTTGCTTAAATACATTGGCCCTAAGTCCTTTTATCAGCAGACGATAAGAGTAGCTATACCTTTGGCTATGACGATGCTTTTGTCTTCGTGTATGTCGATTATTGATAGTATCATGGTCTCTTCTATTGGTATGGTTACGGCAGTTGGTAATGCTTCGCAGTTTTTAACCCTTCATGATTGCATCATGTGGGGTGTTACTTCAGGTATTGCCATCTATGCTGCCCAGTTTTTTGGTGCTGACCAATATCGAAATATGACGAAGACCTTAGGTCTCTGTATCATTATGACCTTGGCTAATTCCTTTTTTTGGACGTTTTTGGTCTTTTGTTTTAGTGAGACAATACTTTTATTTTATCTTGATGACTTAGCACTTTTACCTTATTCACAAAGCTATCTATATATAGCCATCCTATCAACTATACCATCGTCCTTTAATCAGGCCTTTGGTGTCATGTATAGGTCAAGTCATAATACTAGACTGCCATTTATCATGTCTGTTATTGGTGGTGTTGGTAATGTCATCTTTAACTACCTCTTTATATTTGTTTTGGACTTTGGGGTAGCCGGTGCTGCTATTGGAACTCTGATTTCGCAGATTATTGTATTGCTTTGTTATGTGGGGGAGATGTGGCTACATAAGCCGGTATTCTTTACGGGCTTTAAAGACCTGTTCAGCATCGACTTCAATTTCGCTAAGCCTATATTAAAAAAGGGATTACCGCTTATCATCAATGAGACCTTCTTTGGCTTTGGTTCAACCCTTTTTATTAAGGCCTTTGGAACCTTAGGTACTTCTAGTATGGATGCCTATTACATCGCTAATCAAGTCTTTAATATGTTTACCTTTGCCGTACATGGCTATGGTGGGGCCGTATCAATACTCATTGGCACACGTTTAGGTGCCGGTAGAATCGAACAAGCCAAGGAAGAATCCAATTATCAATTGGGCCTAGGTTTAGTCTTGGGTGTTGTCTTAGTTGGGGTGATGTTACTGTTTAAGGATTTGATACTGATGTTTTTTAGTATTACTGATGAAGCAGTATATAATACAGCTGGTAAGTTACTATCAGTCTTTAGTATCAAGGTCTTTTTGCGGATGTTTAACTATCTCATGTTTTCGACGCTTAGGGCTGGTGGAGACGCTAAGATTATGAACTTTTTAGATGCTGGTATTATGTATCTGGTGGGCATACCGTTAGCCTTTATCAGTATTTATGTTGGTATTGAAGATATCGTTTTGGTATTATTGATTTGCCAGATTGAGCAGTTAGTTCGCTTTGTCTTTACGATGCACCGCTATAAGCGTAACATCTGGGCAAAGGACTTAACTAAGGTAAGTGTTTGATGAAGAAAATGGAAGTAGCTATAGTAGCGATTATCTTAGTAGTAGCCTTTTTAGGACTGGCTTACTTCTATATAGAAAACAGTGATAAGACGATGGTTGAAGTGCGTTATATCGATTCGGATACTGGGGAAGAAGAGGTCGTTTTGACCTTTGATATAGATGAAGATGCCTACTATGAGCTTGAAGTTGTAAATGGCACGTTTCATATCGAAGTCAAAGATGGCAAGTATCGGGCTATTGATGTCGACTGTCCTAACCAGAACTGTGTCAATGTCGGTTGGGTACCCTCTCTTGGCGTATACTCGCCAATAATCTGTATACCCAATGGCTTAACTATTCAGGTGGTCGAGTAATATGAGTAATCTATCTAAGACGAAACGTTTGACCTATGTGACGATGCTAAGTGCTTTAGCTATTGTCATTAACCTTGTTGAATCTTATTTTATACCACCAATACAATTTGGCATCCGTTTTGGTCTAGCTAATATTATTTCACTTATCACAATAAAGACTTTAGGCGCTAAAGAGATGCTTGTTGTAAATGCTATGCGGGTAGTGATTGCCTCATTACTCATGGGCACTATTTTTGGTTCAGCCTTCTTTATATCCTTTGGTGGTGTCTTAGTCTCTTCTTTTATTATCATCGCCTTGCATCGTTTAAACGCCTCGCTTTGGTTTACATCGATGATGAGTGCTATAGGTCATAGTTTAGGTCAAGTATTAGTCGTCATCTATCTTTATCATCAATCTGCTGTTATCGCTATACTACCGATACTAGCTATTTCATCTATCGCTACTGGTCTATTAACAGGTATAATATCTAAAGAGTGTATAAAGAGGGCAAAGCGATGAACTTAGGCTTTATATCACTGGGTTGTGCTAAAAACTTAGTAGATAGTGAGTATATTTTAGGTATGGTACTAGATGGGGACATTACTATATGTAATGAGCCAGCGCTTTGTGATGTCATCATTATAAATACCTGTGGTTTTATCGAAGCTGCTAAAAAGGAAGCTATCGATACTATCTTAGAGATGGCTGAATACAAAAGCGATAGGCTAAAGAAACTCATTGTCTGCGGTTGTCTTTCTCAACGCTATAAAGAAGAGCTTGTCACATCAATGCCAGAAGTCGATGCCTTTATTGCCATTGATGACTACGAGAGACTAGATGAGATACTAAAAGAGGTCATCGGTGACTATGACTTTGGTGAGTATAAGGGACAGCGCCAGCTACTCACTAAGCCCTATACTGGCTATCTTAAGATATCAGATGGTTGCGATAATAGATGTGCATATTGTGCAATACCACTAATACGTGGCAATTGTAAGTCTTATCCAATAGAAGACTTAGTAAAAGAAGCTAAGGATTTATACGAAAAGGGCGTAAGAGAGCTCAATGTCGTAGCGCAAGATACGACCTATTATGGTCATGACTTGTATGGGGAGTTTCGCTTAAAAGACTTACTATTAGCCTTGGATGAAATACCTTTTAAGTGGATAAGGGTATTATATATGTATCCTGATGAGATAGAAGATGAGTTACTTGAAGTGATGCGTGATAGTAAACGCGTCATACCTTACTTTGATATACCCATCCAATATGGTAGCGATTACCTTTTAAAGCGGATGAATAGAAGAGGCACTAAGGCCCTTATAAAAGAGCGCATCGATACGATTAGAAGACTCTTTCCTGAGGCCATCTTACGCACTACTATTATTGTAGGTTTCCCTGGCGAAACCGATGAGTCCTTTGAAGAGACCTTAGACTTTATTACGGATATCGGTTTTGATTCTTTAGGTGCCTTTACTTATTCTGAAGAAGAGGAGACTATAAGCGCTACTTATCCTGATAAAGTCGCTAAAGAAGTAATGGATGAGCGCTATG
Organism: uncultured Thomasclavelia sp.; assembly: GCA_964639815.1. Taxonomy (GTDB): domain Bacteria; phylum Bacillota_I; class Bacilli_A; order Erysipelotrichales; family Erysipelotrichaceae; genus JAHHTG01. The sequence continues at coordinate 4,600 of CAZXIB010000062.1, forward strand.
CCATCTTGATGAAAAGACAACTAGAAATAGTAAGAGCTAAAAATACAGCTAAAGTTGGAAAAGAGATGGAAGTTTTAATTGAAGGCTATGAGGCATTGTTTGATCGTTATTTAGGCAGGTCGATAGCCAGTGCACCAGATGATGTCGATGGTAAGGTATATATTAAAAGTAAAGAAGCTATGAATATAGGCGACTTCTATACGGTCACAGTTGAAAGCTTTGAAGACTATGACTTATACGCTAAAAGATAAGGAGGAACGAGTGGAAAAGAGATTTATAGGCATTGACCTAGGTGGCACTAATGTAAGAGCGGCATTAGTAGACGATGATGGTAACATAATAGAAGACATCAAGCGACCATCGTTAGCCGATAAAGGCGCTAAAGCTGTTGTCGACAATATGATAGCCATGGTAAAAGAGCTAGATTATAAGAGTGCTTTGGGTATCGGCATTGGGGTACCAGGACCTGTTGATACTTATCGCGGTGTTGCTTCAATTTCAACTAATGTCAAGGGATTAGCTGGTTATCCTGTCGCTAAAAAGATGAAAGAGGCCTTAAATATGCCTGTCTACATGGATAACGATGCCAATGTAGCCGGTCTTGCCGAGGCGGTATTAGGAGCGGGAAAAGGCTATCCAATCGTCTATTACATAACGCACTCAACCGGTATTGGTGGCGCCCTTATCATCGATGGCAAGACAGTGGGCGGTAGACTTGGTTACGCTGGTGAAATTGGCAATATCATCATCGACAGAAATCGCAAGAAATATAATAATAACCTCAATGTTGGTGCTGCTGAAAACGAGGCTAGTGGTATCGCTATTGCCCGTATTGGTAAAGAAACCCTTGGCAGTGAAACAACCAAACAAGTCTTTGACTTAGCTAAGGATGGTGATAAGAAAGCCTGGGAAGTCATCGACCACATGGCCTATGACTTTGCCCAAATGATGTCAGCTATTGGTCATGTCATCGACCCCCATGTCTATGTCATTGGTGGTGGTGTCATGCAGAATAGTGGTGACATGTATATCGAAAAGGTAAAGGAGTACTATAAGTCTTTAGTACATGAACAAATGCGCGATGTAAAGATTACTAAGGCCATACTAGACGAGCCAGGTGTCATTGGGGCAGCGATGTTAGTAAGGGCAAACGAGGGTTAAAGCCTATGCCAACGCAGGAAAGACTAAAAGAATTTGCCAGACTGGTTATAAGAGTTGGCGTTAACCCTAAGAAAGGCCAATACATGGTGATATCAGCACCAGTAGAAGCCTATGACTTTGTCCATATGTGTGTCAAAGAAGCTTACGAGGCAGGTGCTGGTCAGGTTCTAGTTGACTGGCAAGACAACACCCTCACAAGACTAGACTACGATTACGTCGAAACAGACACTCTAAAGGTCGTACCAGCCTGGCAGCTAGCTAAGACACAAGAGGGCATTGATAGGGGCTATTGCACGCTCAGAATTATGAGTCCTGACCCTGAACTATTAGAAGGTATTGATAGCGAGAAGATAAAGGCTGTCGCCTTAGAGCAAGCCAAAGCTAATAAACCCTATAAGGTCTACAATATGAGCGGACGTGGTCAATGGTCAATTATCGCCTATCCCAACAAGACTTGGGCCAAGAAGGTCTTTCCTGACTTAAGCGAAGAGGAGGCCTATGACAAGCTATGGGAGGCTATCCTCTATACATCAAGAGTCTTTGAAGGCGGTGATGTCGTTAAGGAATGGGAAGAGCACAGCGCCAATCTAAAGAAACACGCTGAAGTAATGAATGCCTATAATTTTAAGGCTCTTTACTTCAAGAA
>CAZXIB010000063.1:0-6109 GCA_964639815.1 uncultured Thomasclavelia sp.
GTCAATGGGCTCACCATTTTCATAGACAGTGCGTTGATTCTCATCGACCTCATAGCCACCAATACTAATCCTCTCGCCATCCTTATAGATGCGCTTCATGATGTTGTTGACGCGAAGGACGAGCTCCTTTGGCGAAAAAGGCTTGGTAATATAATCATCACTACCCTTTTCTAGGCCAATAACTCTATCAAACTCCTTGTCTCTAGCACTCATAAAGATGACTGGAACATCACGACTTCTGCTCTTTATCTCCTCGATTAAATCAAAGCCACTCTTATCATCTAACATGATGTCTAAAACCCATAAGTCACAGGGGTCATCTAAATGGACATAGGCCTCATCAAAGGTCAGATAAGAATTGACGTGATAACCCTCTTTTTGTAGATAGCGTTTTACTAGTTCGTTGAGATCTTTTTCATCCTCAACGACATTAATGACTTTCTTCATAAAACTAGACCTCTATATAAGACTTAGCCCGTAGTAGTTCTAAGACTGTTTGAACATGCATATTACAGACATCCTCACTTTTAGCCTCAACCATGATGCGGATAAGAGGCTCAGTACCACTGGGCCGCACAAGCATTCTTCCTTGATTAGCTAGGTTATTGTTTATGTCGTCTATTAGATGGCTTACTTCACTATCTTTCATGATGGCCTCTTTATTCTCGGTCTTGGCATTTACTAAGACTTGCGGATAGACTTTAACAGGACTAGCGAGCTCTTTTAAACTTTTACCTGTCTTTTTTATAATTGATATGATGTGTAAAGCTGTCTTTAGACCATCACCAAACATGGCATCATCACTAATGATGATGTGACCTGATTGCTCACCGCCGATATCATAATTACCTTCTATCATCTTATCGGCGACATTCTTATCACCCACACTTTCGACAGTATACTCTATCCCCTCTTTTTCTAAGGCCTTGTATAGGCCAACATTAGACATGATAGTTGTCACAAGGGTGTTATCTTTTAAAAAGCCCTTAGCCTTCTTATCAGAGGCTAAGATATACATCAGGGCATCACCATCAATGACATTCCCCTCGCTGTCGACAGCTAAAACTCTATCGGCATCACCATCAAAGGCAAAGCCTGCATCATATCCCATCTTTACCTCTTGGATAAGCCCTTCTAAATGGGTACTGCCACAGTGGTCATTGATATTTCGACCATTGGGATTATTGTTGATGACCTTTATATGCGCGCTATCATAGTTTTCTATAAAACTCGCAAAAGTATAAGTAGCTCCACCATTGGCTAAATCAAAGACCAGTTTTAAACCACTAAAGTCATTATCAAAGATTTCTTGTAGCCACTTGGTATAGAGGGTGTTTCCTTCTTTATATGAGTATACTTCACCTATATTTTCAGCGCTGACCCTTGTTATATCTATCTTGCCATCGATGTAGTCTTCAATCTTTTCTTCGATAGATGACGAAATCTTTAGGCCATTCTTTGAGAAGATTTTGATGCCGTTATCGTGATAGGGATTATGACTAGCGCTTATCATGATGCCGCAATCAAACGACCCTACCATCGCATTATAGGCCAGCGCTGGTGTGGAAGTATATCCCATCTCATAGACATCAGCCCCATGAGCAGAGACACCACTGGCTAAACTTGCCTCTAGCATTGACGAAGAACCACGCGTATCCTTGCCGATGATGACGGCGTCATATATATGACCGAGATAAGAGCCAATCTTATAGGCTAGCTCCGGTGTTAAAGTCTTATTAGCTACTCCTCTTATCCCATCGGTACCAAAGTAGCGCATCACTCAATGACCTCCGTGGTACTCGTACTACTAGAATCGTTAAGCGTTATCGTCAGATAGGTTTGATCTAGCGTATAAGTAACTAAGGAGTTAGATGATGATACTTCATACTCTAATGGAAGTTCATATGTACCAGGCGATAAGTCTTCTAGGTCGATGTATACAAAGATGCTACTAGAAGAAATATTAGCGAGATTACTAGCGGTGCCGGTTACTGTGACATCGACTGTTGTCTGGTTATCTTCGACAATAGCGGAGTAGTTGTTGTCGTTATTGCGATAGTTAATGGAGACACCACTTAAAGTAACAGTCTCTTTTTCCGCTAGCGTAATACTAAGTGTTACCAAAGTCACATCACTACCTGTGACACCATCTGGTAGGGTTAGTGGCGTTGTAACAGTAGTCGTCGTGCTGGTAAGGGTTGAAGCATCATAACTGATGGTGACAGAACTTATCGTACTGAGGACATCCTCTGACCCATAGATAGTAGCCGTCTGTCTATCCATTGTTACGCTATCTATCGCCATATCATTAGGTACTTCACCAGTAAACTCTAAGCTTATTGGGACAGTCTTAGATGGGGAAGATACAGTCACTTGGACGGCTATCGTCTCTGGTACTATCTCGGCCTCAACTTTATTTCCTTGGTAATCATAGGCAACCAGAACAGCTTCTGTTTCAAAGCTTTCTGTTTGACCACTGACATCAATAAGAGCCTTTACCATAGCGATAGAATCAAGGGTTTCTTGTGAGGCTCTGACACTGACACTGGTGCCGTCGGGGAAGGTTGGCTCACTTAAGACATAACGCGAATCAAGCTCATTGGTATTGATGAAGTCATAGGAAATTTCAAATTGTTGGGTGGTCTTGCGCGACAGGGTTACCTGAACATGAGTAGGGCTTACGACAGTAGTGACATTATCGCCATAACCAGTAGCTGTTACTTCAACATAGTGTGTGCCCTCGGTATAGCCATCGAGGTTGATCTGACAGTATCCTGTCTTGGCTGCCGCATTATTGACGTTAGCGGCCTCACCGGTAATAGTCACTTCACAAGTATCGGTGTCCATCGACACTTCAAAGGATTCGCTGTTATAGACGACTTGAAAAGAAACACCTGTAAGGGTTCTAGCTGATGATAAAGAACTAGCGAAGATAGAACTTTCGCTATCATAGTTGACACTGATATAGAAAAATATCGCCAACAACAAGGACACAAATGGCAGGTATTTCTTAGTAAAGATAAATCTATCGACAAGGCCAGAAAACCAACGGAAGATGCGCATTAAGCCTTCTTCCACACTGCCGTAGGCATCAGTTACACGTTTAGACTGGTCAGCTATCCTCTTAGCTATCTCAGTCTTGGAGTCATGGTCATGGTTATTCTTTTTTATATCCACTATCATCACCTCCTGTATTGTCGGTTATCTCAATGACGTCTCTGTCTTCAGGTGTCACTGCTTGTATCTTGTTTTGGTTGAGACTTTTTTTGGAGCGCTTGTTTTGGGGAACCTTCATCTCTTGTTTAATCTCTTTAGTAGTGGCCATCGTCTCTTTCTTAGTCGATTTGCGCTTTTTGGGTTTGGGTTTGAAGATAGACTCAATGATGCCAATTCTTTCATCTTCATCAGTCTTAGTTATAATCACTTCTGAGCCATCATCGATGAATAGAGGAGTGCGTTGTTTTGTGTCTTGGCGAATCTCAATCTCATCATTACAGATGACCTTTCTAAGGTAGTCTTTGAATTGTTTCTCATCGACAGCAAATATGCGACCATTTTGGGCTATAGATATCCCAGCGGTCTCTTCACTTACGACAATTGTCAGACAATCACTCACCTCGCTTATACCTAAAGCTGCTCTGTGTCTAGCGCCATACCTTGACGGTAAATCCTCACTGGTTGGTGGGAAGTAAGCACTAGCACAGGCGACGTGATTACCTTGGATAATAACGGCTCCATCGTGAAGTGGTGTCGTCGTTACAAAGATAGATGTGAGTAGTTCCTTAGAAACAGTAGCATTTATGGCAATACCTGTCTTGATGTAGTCTTGCATGGATTGGGATTGTTCGATTGATATAATGGCGCCGACTGACTCTTCAGATAGAATCATAACCGCCTTATAGACCTCATCGGCTAAGCGCTCCTTTTCATTGGAAAGAAGGCTAGTAATGCGTGAGAAGGCACCAGTCTTACCGACTCTTTCGAGTAGTCCTCTAAGCTCTGGTTGAAAGATGATTATAATGGCCAAGAAGCCCCAGCTGAGAAAGGTATCAGAAAAGTAGGCCACCGTAGTAAGGCCCAATAACTTGGATAAACCGTTGATGACTAATATTAGTATGATACCCTTGAATATCTGTAAGGTCCTCGCATTATTACGGACGAATTTTATCGCGTAGTAGATGACGAACCACATAACAGCGACATCAAAGAAGATACGAGATATCGTCCAAATGCTCTGGAGTGTTACGCTTATAGAATAATCAGCCATGGAACGTCCTCCTTGACCTGCCCATTATAGCACATCAGGCAAATGAAGAAGCTAAATGTGGATATGTTATACTTAGGGTCATGAATGAAAACGTAGTACACCTCACATATAAAGAAAAAGACATTTATCTCGTCAAGACAGCCCATGTATCAGCCGACAGTGTCAAAGACGTCCTTGAGACAGCAGAAGAAGTCATGCCTGATACGATATGTATAGAGCTTGATCAAGACAGATATGATAGATTAAATGATAAAAGCCATTGGCGTGATACCGATATAAGAACTGTTATCAGGGATGGCAAAGTGGGGATGTTGTTAGTAAGTATGATTCTGTCCTCTTTTCAAAGACGGATGGCCGATAAGATGGATACCACTAGTGGTGGTGAGATGATGGCTGGTATTGATATTGCCAAGGAAAAGGGTTTAAATCTATCTCTAGTCGATAGAAATATCAATACAACCTTTAAACGCATTTGGAACAGTTTGGGACTATGGGAAAAGTGTAAACTCTTAGCTACCATCATCCTTTCTATCTTTGATGATGAAGATGTAAGCGAAGAAGACCTTGCAACCCTAAAACAAGCCGATATGCTCGATGCCGCCTTAAATGAAGTGGGCAAAACCTTCCCTAGTGTTAAACGAATACTGGTGGATGAGCGCGATATGTATCTAGCACAAAAGATAAAGACAGCACCGGGAAATAAAATAATGGCTGTCATTGGCGCCGCTCACGCAAGCGGCATAGCTAATTACATAAATCAAGACATCGACACCGATGCCCTTTGTGATACGACTAAGCGTAAAAGTTTCTTTGGCACTGTCCTCAAATGGGGCATACCACTGGCTCTTATTGTCATCGTTGTCTATAGTTTTTTTGCGAGCTTCGAAGTCGGTAAAAATCAAGTTCTATCATGGATTATCTTCTGTGGTATAGGCAGTGGCTTTGGGGCACTACTAGGCTTAGCCCACCCCTTAACGATACTAGTAGCGATAGTAGTAGCACCTTTTACAGCCATACACCCCTTACTTGCTGCTGGTTGGTTTGCTGGGCTAACAGAGGCCAGCATCAGAAAGCCAAAAGTCCAAGACTTTGAAGACTTGGCCAAAGACACAGATAGCTTCAAAGGTTTCTATAAGAATAAAGTCACACATGTCTTACTCATAGTTGTGCTCTGTAATGTGTTTTGTTCTATTGGTTCGATTATCGGCGGACTAGATGTCATTAGGTCTTTTATCGGCCTCTTATAGGCTTCACAAAAGTAAAAGTTTAAAACAAGTCATCCCTCTCTAATAAGAAGTCAGTCAAACTGCAGTGATAGATACCATCATCATCGTAGAGGTCATGCATGATGTCATTTCTAATAATTATCTTCTTAAAATAGTCATTCGTCAGTTTTAAAGAACTCGCTTCTGCTTCCTCTTTATATTCGTCGCCCATTCTTAAAGCGGATTGGATGTAGACTCTTTTATTACCATTATTTACCACAAAGTCGATTTCTTTAACGCGTTTTGTGCCGTTTCGTCTTTCCTCTACTACACCGGCATCGACAGAATAACCTCGTCTAAGCAAATCATTATATATCGCATTCTCCATCAGGTGTCTCGGGTCAATCTGTCTAAAGTTTAAACGAGCATTCCTGAGACCAAGATCGGTAAAGTAATACTTATTGGGATACTTTAAATATGACTTCCCTTTGATGTCGTAGCGTTTGGTCTTGGCAACTAAAAAGCATCGATAGAAAGGCTTATATAAGAAGCGACTAAAAAGTCACGTTGTATCATTTAATGCTCCTATCTAGAAGTAGGGACATATTTGTCCTTACTTCTAGATAATCATTTATCT
>CAZXIB010000064.1:0-6099 GCA_964639815.1 uncultured Thomasclavelia sp.
AGTTATTTTATTTTTACGAAAATACAGCATATCGAGAATAATGAACATGCGATAATTTAATAATAAACGATGATTTGGGCTCCTTATAAGGGAATTAAGGGCCTTAAAGAAACTGTATGGACTATAGAAAAATTAGACACTTATTTTATGTATTTACATGTGTTTATCTGTAAATATATAAGTATGTAGATGTTTAAATACTTGAACAGAAAAAGACAAATTAGTCTCGAAATCGCAAAGTCGAGTTTTTGTTGAAGAATTGAAAATCAAAAATAAAGATGAAATTTTGACGCAAATGAGGGAAAAACACAAAAAGCGATTTCTTATAATATATCTATTAATATAGATGTGTTTATATTTATATATTTTGTTATTGTGCATATGTTTGCGTGAAAAAATTGGAGGGGCCACAAAATAATGAAATCGTGTTTTGACAGACGATAAATAAGAAAGATGGAATAGGCTGGATTTGAAAAAACAGAAAAATTAGAAGGGCGAATGATTTGAGGACAAAAACGCAAAAAGAGATAAATTGAAGATAGGTGTCGATAATAACGAAAATCAACTTAATTTGGCGCGGAAGCGAAAAAGTGCAAACTCAAAAAATGGCATCGAAAACTATATCAAAGTCATATTGAAAAAGACGAGCTAGAATCAAATTCAGGAATTGATTTTGATATCGCATTTGTTATGACGAGAACTAAAGGATTGCAAGTTAATGGATGTTGGATTGGATGAACTCATAAAATCTTAAACTAAACACACCAATTAGGGATACTCGAATAAAAGATGATGGAGATAAGAAATTCATCATTTAAGAAAAGCAGAATCCAAAATGACATCTTCCACAAAGCAACAATCCAAAATCGCATTTTTTAAAGAGTGCTAAATAAAACGGACCTTGTCGGGCCCGTTTAGTAAAAGGCGATAATTATGGGGTTTTGGGTTACAAACTTTTAAATCGTAATTTGCCAATCTAATGACGTCTCGTAATCATGCGATAGTAAGTGCGGCTGGTTAAGAAATAGACGATGACATAGAAGACGATAAAGACCGCCGTACTGATAAGACAAGTATATAAGTACACATCACTCGTCAACATCGTCAAGGTTGCTAAGATAAACGATACCATTTTAAAGCTACCAAGCAGATGAATCATCGCTACCACTAGGGGTGCAAAGAAGACGAATACCATCTGCGTCCTTATGGTCTTCCTTATCTCTTTATCCGATAAACCAACCTTCTGCATGATGACATAGCGTTCATAGTCTTCATCCCCTTCTGATACCTGCTTATAGTACATGATAAGGATAATTGAGACTAAGAATGTTAGGCCTAAGAATATGCCTAAGAATAGGAAGGCGGCATACATAGCTTTCAGCTCAGCATTATAGGCTTGCTTGTCTACAATCGAGATGTTTGCACTTGGATAAACCTCGATGATAGAGGAAAATACACTGTAGACGATGTTGTATCCGTCATTTGCCTCTAAGAGATCAAACATATAAATCTCTACTGCCGCATCTGAGAATGTCTCAAAGACCTCAGTATCAACTATAAGGACAAACTCCCCTGCTCCATTGAGGTCAGTCTGGTCTGGTAGCATGTCAATATTCTCGTTGACTGTATCGACAATCTCATAGTCTATGCCACTAATTGTTATAAGGTCATAGTCATATATACCATTCTCATCATATAATATGACCTCATTTGTTTTTAGCTCTATATGCTCACCAGTTAGAAGCTCAAAGGTATCGCTATCGATGATTATTAGGCCAGTAGCCTCTAGATAATAACTATCACCTATAATAATTTCTGTGTCTTCTATATCTACCCAAAGCTCTACTTCTTTGAAACCTATGAAATTAGTGCTGGCATTATCATATTGAGCCAGTGTTTCATCAACAATAGACCCTATGACTTCATCATCGGTGTTAGTCTCGGTTATTTTGATTAAATATTCTAACGGGTAAGACTTGTTGGTATTCTCTTCTAAAGAAAACCACATTGAAGTAGTACTAGACATCATGACTAGTATCATCGCTGCCATTATACATATACTGGCAAGGCCGGCGGCATTCTTCTTCATTCTGAATATCAAATGACTTACTGTAATGAAGTGGCTAGTCTTATAGTAATAAGATTTGCGTCTCTTTAGAAATGTTAATAAGGCAATGGAGCCACTAGTAAATAATAGATAGGTACCGATTATGACGGCAAAGACAGCCGGAAAGAAGATTATCAGTACATACAAGGCATTCTCAATGAGGATATTGGCTAAGAGGTATCCGCCAACCATGAAGATGACACCTAATAAGGCGATAAGCCAAGAGGCCTTTGGCTCCTTTTCACCAGCTTCTTTCTCTTGTAAGAACCTGATAGGGTCAGACTTAATTACTCTATATGAGCTATACAAGAAGAGCAAGCCATAGACTAAGCCAAAGTATGAGATTGTCATAAGGATGACGTTAGGCGTAATACTAAAACCAAAGATAACCTCGACACCAATGGCTCTGAGTATGATAAGAAAGGCTAGCTTTTCAAAGACAATACCGACAATAGTCCCTAAGATTATAGCTAAGAAATAGATTATTGTTGTCTCGGCTAGTAAGACTCTAACGATATTGCCTTTAGACATGCCTAGGACATTGTATAAACCCAGTTCACTTTCGCGTTGTTTGGCGATAAAAGAATTGGAGTAGAAAAGAAAAATCAAGGCAAAGAGGTATATGACAAAGACTCCAATCTCCAAAAAGGCTGAGACGTAACTGCCGGCATAGGTATTAAGTAAGCTCTCATTGTTGGCTAAAGAAGCTACGATATAACTAAGGGCGATAATGCCAACAGCTGATAGTAAAAAAGGTAGATAAAGACGACGTTGAGCCCGGATATTGTCTTTAGCTAAGCGCCACGATAGTTTCACTGAACATCACTTCCTTTTAGTAGTAGGGTCAAGGTATCAGAAATCTTGATAAAGAAGTTCTCATAAGACTGATCGCCCTTATATAGCTCATGGAAGATGGTGCCATCCTTTATGAAAAGGACGCGCTTGGCAAAGGCTGCCGCCTTGACACTATGAGTGACCATTAGAATCGTCTGACCTTCATCATTGATGCGCTCAAAGATGTTGAGCAGTTCATCCGATGACCTACTGTCTAAAGCCCCAGTTGGCTCATCAGCTAGTATAAGCTTAGGTCTATTGATAAGGGCGCGGGCAACAGCGACTCTCTGTCTTTGTCCGCCTGACACCTCATAGGGATACTTGTCTAGAAGTCCTTCAATGCCCAAGGCTTTTGCCACATCTAATCTCTTTTCCATATCTTCGTATTTGAAGTTAGCGAGAACTAGCGGAAGCAAGATATTATCCTTATTGTTGAAGTTGGCTAATAGATTGAAGTCTTGAAAGACAAAACCGAGATTATTGCGCCTAAAGGTCGTTATATCACGGTCTTTAATTTCTCTAAGACTCTGGCCTTTGAGAAAGACATCGCCATCGGTCGGCCTATCTAAGGCAGCGATGATGTTTAGTAGGGTGGTCTTGCCACTACCAGACTCACCCATGATGGCGACAAAGTCACCTTCGGAGACATCAAAGTTGATGCCATTTAGCGCTACCGTCTTATTGGAAGAAAAGCGAGTCGTATAAACTTTGCGAAGATTACGCACAGCTAATAGTTGCATACATTTACCTCCTGGTAGCTATATCCTAAGCTTTTGATAAAAGATAATCCCTCTTTCTGGCTTACACTTAGTGGTCTATCCTTACAATTTTGTCACCATCAAAGAAAGGCTTCCTTTTTGGTAGTGTGAGCCTCACCACCGTTCCCTCAGCAACCTTTGAGCTTATCGTTGGCGTAATGTCTAAGATGTCACAAAAGCGTTTTACGAGATATAGACCAAGGCCAGTAGCCTTTTTATATTCGCGACCGACAGTGCCACTATATCCTTTATTAAACAGTAGTGGCAGGTCTTCTTCCTTTATGCCGATGCCAGTATCTGTAATTACTAGGTCATGGTCTTCGACGACAATAGAGATAGTGCCACCGCTCTTTGTATACTTGAGGGCATTGGATAATATTTGACCAATAATAAAGGATAACCACTTGCTGTCACTGATAATAATTAACTCCGTCTTCTTATAGTCGACCTTTATCTTCTTATGAATGAAGAGAGGTGCGTATTGCTTGATGTTGTCAGTGATGACGGTGTCTAGATTTACTTCATTAAATAAGAAGTCATTTGCGCCTTCTTCGAGCTTTAGGTATGACAAGACCATATCGACATAGTCTTCAATCTTGAGCAGTTCTATATTTATCTGGGGATTGTAGTTACTTCCGTCTATAAGCATGCGCATAGCGGCAATCGGTGTCTTTATCTGATGAACCCAGATGGTATAGTAGTCTAGTATCTCTTGATAGTGTCGTTTGTCTTTGTCCTCTTTTTCTCTTAGAGCCTCCTTTAGCTCTTCGATGATGGAAAGATACTTGGCTTCTATCAAGTCTTCGCTCGCCATCTTCTCGTATAGATACTTATCCCCATAGAGTTCTACTTCTCTTAGGTGTTTATAGTAGTGTCTATAACTTATGTAGAAATAGGGGATGATGAAAAAGGCCATTAGGCTATTGATATATATAAAGATTTCGCTATTTACGTCATATAGAAAAAGGGCCAAATTCACAAACATAATGATTAGACCCACTAGGACAATCGTCCCTTTTTTGCCTCTTAGAAAACTTATTATTCTAGTTGCCATGGATGATATAGCCTTGACCTTTCTTGGTCTCAATGAAGTCTTTGACTCCACAGTCTTCTAACTTCTTGCGCAGCCTTGCGATATTGACGGTTAGGGTATTGTCGTCGATATATTCATTGGTCTCCCATAGCCGCCACATGAGCTCATCACGGGATACAGTCTCGCCTATATGGTCAAAGAGGGTGTGTAAGATGCGGTACTCATTTTTAGTGAGTTCTATCTGCTTGCCATCAAATAGTAAGGTCTGGTCATTTAGTCTAAGTAAGACACCTCTTACTTCCATGTAGTTCTGGTTGGCCTTGTAATCATAAGCTCTTCTAAGTAAAGCTTGAACTTTAGCTACCATCACATCTAAGTCAAAAGGCTTTACCAAGAAGTCATCGCCACCCGTATTCATAGCCATGATGATGTTCATGCCATCAGAAAGAGAGGATATATAAAGTACCGGAACCTTAGAGTATTTCCTTATCCTCTCACACCACATGTAGCCATCATAAAAAGGCAAGGTGATGTCTAATATCACTAAGTCGGGGTTATAACGCAAAAAAGTGCCTTCGACGTCGGCAAAGTCTTCGACCTCTTCTGTCAAAAAGCCCCACTTAGCGAGCTTCTTGGCTATATTCTGGGAAATGATAGGGTCGTCTTCCACTATCAGTATCTTGTATTGCATCTTTACGTTGGTAGTAATATTCAATGACACGACTTCTGGTAATAATACCCATAAAGACATCTCGGTCATCGACAACAGGAACAAAGTTCTGATTCATGATAAGTTGTAATAGGTCTTCGATATCGGCATTGACCTTAACAGACTTATAGCGGTTCTTATCGATGATGGAGGTTATCTTTACTTTTTCAAAGTCACGTATATCCCAAGTATCCTCATCAATAATCTGCCAGAGGATATCACCTTCTGATATAGTGCCGACATAGGTGCCATCTTGTTTGCTGATGATGGGCAGAGCTGTAAATCCACTGACTCTGACCTTCTCGATGGCCTGACGGACTGTATCATCATCTTCTAGGTATTGGACATTTATCTTAGGCGTCAGAAAAAACAATATGTTCATTTTGTTCACCTCAAAATAATTATACCATCATCCGCTTTTGCAGGTAAAACTAGACCGAGCACATGCCCGGTCTTTCTTCTTATCTTGTCTTTTCGATATAACTTTGGACATCGACGATGCCAGCTAACTTATTGACTTCTTCGCCTTTTTTAATGCGACAATCATCATGGTAACACAGAAGGCATGACATAAAACAATCTGATGGAAAATCCATCAGAGTAATTTATGATAACCTCTTTTTAATTTAGCTGAATACAACCTGATTTAAATGCAGAT
>CAZXIB010000065.1:0-6037 GCA_964639815.1 uncultured Thomasclavelia sp.
GTTATTCACATTTTTATCACATTTTTCATATTTTTCTGAAAACTTTTCTATTACTTTTAAAGTTTAGGAAAAGTAAAAGGGCGCCTAAGCGTCCCTTGTATCAGCGCATGTAGTATGGTTTGACAGTTGCTGGTATGCCATCCTTGTAGATGATGACTGGTGAGCCAACAATCAGTGGTCTGAGGTAGGCCAAGGCTTCTTCACTTATACCACGGTAATTAGGTAATATCCACTCCTTGGGGAAGGGCTTGACGAAGTTGGCTACCTTGTCAGCGTCGATGGCGACAAATTCGACATCGTAGTGTGGCAAATCTTTTCTGACTAGACCAACCATCTTGCCAGTAAACTGACCATCAGTCGAGCGCATGTGAGCTGACATACCAAGTTGGAAAGACTCTTCGACATCAACCTTAGACTGAGTTGCGGCAAAGGCTCTTTGGGCTGTCGAGAGGTCTTGAACCTTAACACGACTTGCGGCACCACTTTCAAGGATGATGTTTTTAAGGGCATTACCAGCGCCACCTAGTACGGCATGACCAAAGAGGTCATCTTTGGCGGCAGCGGCGGCAATATAAGTACCATCAGCATACTTACAACCCTCAGATATGACGATGTAGCACTTATTCTTCTCTTCAATGCATTTTCTGACCTCTTCTAAGAAGAGTTCTTTATCAAAGGCCTCCTCGGGAAGGACGATTAAGTCGACAACACCACTAAGGCAAGCACTACTAGCTAGCCAACCAGCATCTCTTCCCATCGTCTCTAAGATGAAGACTTCTTGGCGGGTATAGACATTGACATCTAGCCAAGTATATAGAGCTGTAGTAGCGATAAACTTAGCCGCACTGGCAAAACCTGGGCAGTGGTCAGTGTGTTGTAGGTCATTGTCAACCGTCTTAGGACAACCGACAAAGCGTCTATTGGTAATGCCGTGCTCCTTAGCGTACTGACTTAAGGCAGCGACCGTGTCCATCGAGTCATTGCCACCCGTATAAAACATCGTTTCAATGTCATACTTCTCTAAGACAGTAAAGAGCTTTTCAAAGTCTTCGACATTTTCTCTTTTTAGTTTGTAGCGACATGAGCCTAAGGCACTGGCCGGTGTTTGTCGCAAGATATTGTTTTCTTCATCGGACATGTTAGTTAAGTCGACGAAGCGCTCTTGTAAAATACCCTCGATTCCATTGAGTCCACCATATACGTGTTCGTAGTATGGGTTCATTTGATTAGCTTTGACGACACCGGCAACAGTCGCATTGATGACTGATGTCGGTCCACCACTTTGTGCAACGATACAGTTTGCCATATTTCTTCCTCCTGTTTGACTTTGTTTATTGTATCACGATACTTTGTGTTTGTTCTTTAACTTTTCTTCTTCCATAAGCATCGCCTCCTCCCACTTTTCTTCGGCGTGGTGTAGACGGTTATGGATATCATCAATCTCTTCATCAAGCTCTTGCATCTTGACGCTGTCTTGATAGTACTCTGGCTCATAACGTAAGGCACGCTTTTCTTCTAATAGTTCCTCTAGACTTCCTATCTCCTCTTCTATCTTCTTGAGGTTATACCGTGGTCGCTTCACTACTTCTTTTTTTGGTTTTACCTCTTTTTTTACTACCTTCTCTTCTTTTTTGGCATCGATGTAGTCCTTATAACCATCGGGATAAAAGTTAGCTTTGCCACCTTCTAGTACTAGACAACTATCGGCGATATTCTTTATAAAGTAGCGGTCATGCGAGACCATGATGATTGTGCCTTCATAGTCTTTTAGCGCCTCTTCTAAAGCTTCCTTAGATTGAATGTCAAGATGATTAGTCGGCTCATCTAAGATTAAAAGATTTGCCTCTTCTAACATGAGCTTAGCTAGGGCTAGCCTTACCTTTTCTCCACCCGATAGGACACTAATAGTCTTAGCTACCTCTTCACTCGAAAACAAGAATGCACCTAAAATTGAGCGGATAGCGAAGTTATCAAGGTCAGGATAAGCGTCCCATAACTCGTCAATGACCGTCTTATCACTTACTAGTGCGGCTTGGCCTTGATCAAAGTAGCCGACCTCAATTTGATGACCAAACATCTTATGACCACTAAGGGCTGGTAATTCATCAATAATAGTCTTTAATAGGGTTGACTTACCAGTGCCATTATCACCCATAATGCAGATTCTTTGGCCCCTTAAAACTTCTAGACTGACTTCTCCTAGTGGCTTATCATAGCCAAAGACATAGTGGTCTAAAGAAAGGACGGTCTTACCACCTCTAAGACGCGGCGTAAACCTAGCTTTAAAAGTCTTGGTATCGGCCTTTTTGGGGTCCTCTAGTTTGTCCATTCTTTCTAGGTAGCGTATCTTAGACTGGGCCATTTTGGCCTTATTCTTTTTATAGCGAAAGCGCTGGATGATGTCTTCTAGACGTTTGATGTCTTTTTGTTGGTAGGCGTAAAGTTTCTTACTGCGTTCTAAGTCATTCTTCTTATCAATGACGTATTTTGAATAGTTGCCGTGATACTTCTTGATTGAGCCATATTCAATCTCGTAGATGACACCTACCGTCTTATCCAAAAAAGCTCTATCATGACTTACTAAAATAATGGCCTTAGGATAGTTGGCTAAGTAAGTCTCCAGCCATTCGATAGTTCTTAAGTCTAAGTGATTAGTTGGTTCATCTAAAAGTAGTAAGTCAGCTTTTTGTAGTAGTAGTTTGGCAAAGGAAATCTTTGTCTTCTCGCCACCTGAAAAGGAAGCTAGAGGACGCTTTAAATCATCTAAGGAGAAACCAAAGCCCGTAAAGACCGATTCGATATCACTCATATAAGAATAGCCACCGGCATACTCGTATCGCGATTGCAGATTAGCGTATCTTGATAAGAGCTCCTCGCTGTGGTCACTTTTTAATTTCTCGCCTATCTCTTCTAAGTCTTTCTCTAGGCTTATGACCTCTTTATAGAGGTCTAAAAACTCATCCAAGACACTGTGCTTTTCATCAGTAAAGGCGTTTTGTCTTAAGTAGCCGATAGTGATGTCACTAGCTTTAAATATCTCACCTTTTGATAAGTCGACTTCACCTAGGATAACCTTTAAAAGGGTGCTCTTGCCGCACCCGTTGCGCCCTATAATGGCCACTTTCTCATTCGCATTGATGGTAAAGTCAATATCTTTGAAGACATCTTCTATCCCAAAAGATACAGCTCCACCATTTATCTGTACTAACATTCCTATAATTCTAAGTTCTTAGGCGTTCTGGGGAAGGGTAAGACATCACGGATATTCTTCATACCCGACAAGTACATGATGAGTCTTTCAAAACCCACACCAAAGCCAGCGTGTTTGCACCCACCAAAGCGTCTAAGGTCTAAATACCACTGATAAGCCTCTATATCCATGCCTAACTCTTCCATGCGCGCCTTTAATACATCATAGCGCTCTTCTCTTTGTGAGCCTCCTACTAATTCACCAACGTGCGGGACTAATAAATCACAAGCCGCCACCGTCTTGCCATCATCATTCAGACGCATGTAAAAGGCCTTAATCTCTTTGGGGTAATCGGTCAAGAAGACCGGCCCACCAACAACCTTCTCACAAAGATAGCGCTCGTGTTCCGAGTTTAAATCCATGCCCCAATAGACCTTGTTTTCAAAGGACACATCGCTATTTTCTAAAATTTCAATAGCCTCGGTATAAGTCATTCTTCTAAAAGAGGCATCACGCAAGCTCTTAATGCGGTCTAAGAGACCTTTTTCAATGAAGCTATCAAAGAAGTCCATCTCTTCAGGGGCATTGTCTAAGACATATTGGATGCAGTACTTAACCATGTCTTCGATTAAGTTCATATCATCTTCTAAGTCAGCAAAGGCAATCTCTGGCTCTATCATCCAAAACTCGGCTGCATGGGTAGTGGTGTTAGAGTTTTCGGCTCTAAAAGTTGGCCCAAAGGTATAGACATCGCGATAAGCCATACAAAAGGCTTCTACTTGTAGTTGTCCAGTTACCGCTAAATGGGCCGACTTACCAAAGAAGTCCTTCTTATAGTCAGTATCTTCAATGGTCGTAACTCTAAACATATTGCCAGCGCCTTCGCCATCCATCGATGTAATTATCGGTGTATGGACATAGACAAAGCCTTGGTCTTGAAAGAATTCGTGCAGAGCCATACTTAAGACACTGCGCAATCTAAAGACCGCCATAAAAGTATTAGTACGAGGTCTTAGATGCGGTAACTCCCGTAAGTATTCAAGGCTATGCCGCTTTTTCTGTAAGGGATAAGTCTCATCACAAGCCTCAATGATGACTACTTCGGTAGCTTTTAGTTCAAAGGGTTGTTTATTCTCAGGGGTATATATAAACTTACCTGTTACAGCAATCGTAGAACCAGTTAAAAGCTTTGACACATCCTTATAGTTGCTTAAATCTTTGTCATAGACGATTTGAATGTTTTTAAAGTAGCTACCATCATTGAGTTCTATAAAGCCAATGGCTCCACTGTCTCTATTAGTCCTTAGCCATCCTTCAACTTGGACATACTCTAATTGATCTATTTCTAAACGACTACCGACATTAGCGAGCTCATAGAGTTCTCTAGCCGTCATAAATCCCAACATGTATTACCTCCTTTGGTCATCTCTATTGACCTCAAAGACGACCTCGATTATTGATGATACGATGTCGACATAGCGAATGTGGACATCATCAGGCACGGTAAAGTGCTCGTGGGTGAGGTCGATAATTCCTCTTATTCCGTTTTCTACCAACATATTTACTGTAGCTTGTACATCAGTTGAAACACAAAGTAAAGCGATACGACAGCCTTCAGGCTTATAAGTAGCGAAGTCCTTGATATCGTAAAGGGGTATATCCACATCACTTATGTTTTCCGGATATTTATCAAAGGCACAGGTTATCTCACCTAAGGTATGATCCCAGTTATTGTATTTGAGTAAGGCTTTGCCGAGGTTACCTACCCCAATCAAAACAATACGTTCATCAAAATTGATATTAAGCTGCTCAGTAAATATAGTAATTAGTTCGTCAACATCATAGCCATAACCTTGTTTACCAAGATGACCTATTAAAGAAAAGTCCCTTCTAATCGTCGTAGGTAAGATATCGACATACTCAGCCAACTGGTTTGACATAATCTTCTTGACACCCAACTCTTTAAGCTTACGTAGTGCCTTTAGATATATGGGATAGCGTTGTAATGTAACTTTAGGTATCGAACGATTCATATTGTCACCTCTTTTAGACAACTTGTATTATAAGGCAATTGTGATATCCTTAGCAATCCTCACTTATTGATGGGAAGTGAGGCAAAACTAGGGGCATCTAACCCTACAAAGCGTCCGCGATTAAGCTCCTTGAAGGCGGCTACGGCAATCATTGTCGCGTTGTCCGTACAGTACTTTAGTGGTGGTAGAGTCGACTTTATAGGAATCTTCTCCATTACAAGTTCACGTAAGCGCGAATTAGCGGCTACCCCACCAGCTACTAAAAAGTGTTTCACTTCTCTATCGGCCAATACTTTTAAGACCTTATCAATTAAATGGGCTAAAGCTACCTCTTGAAAACTACAGGCAAAGTTAGCGACATCTATTTTAGTTCCTTCTTCTTCTAATCGCTTAGTCAGTTGTAGGCAGGCGCTTTTTAAACCACTAAAAGAAAAGTCATAGCCATCTACCTTTGGTGAGGGCAGAGGATATATCGCCTTGCCTTCTTTGGCTAACTTATCAATCTTGGGGCCACCTGGATATTCTAGGCCCGTGATACGGGCAACCTTGTCATAGGCCTCACCTATCGCATCATCTAGGGTCTCCCCCACTATCTCAAAGCTATCTTCATCTTTAAGATAGACTAGCTCTGTATGCCCACCACTTACAACCAGTGCTAGTAAGGGATAAGATAATGGCTCAATCAGTTCATTTATAAAGATATGACCCTTTAGATGATGTACACCGATAAGAGGCTTATTGTAATACCAAGCCAGTGACTTAGCAGCAGCAGCACCAATGTGTAATGGCCCTATAAGACCCGGGCCAATCGTAT
>CAZXIB010000066.1:0-5950 GCA_964639815.1 uncultured Thomasclavelia sp.
ATTGCATCAAGTACAAACATATCCCAAAAACCATCAATGACAGCTTGTTTGTCTTTAATGACATCAGCCTTATTTATGGCTGAATACACATCTTCTATGTTGGTGGAAAAGTCGTCGTCAGATGAGGTAATACCGTTGATTACCTTTGAAAACTCACACAACTGTAGCCCATCATTACAGAAATCTCGACAAGCCACACAAATCTTTGTCTTATCGTTTTCGGCATAAGTTACCAATAACGTGTCCTGTACCTTTAACCCAAGTGATTCAGCTACATGACAGCCTATGTATTCGCTATATTGGTTGTTGGCATAAGACATAAGCGCTCTATACTGTGAATTTTCTCTTATAGGGTCTGGGAATTTCAGCATATACATCACGCCATCAAAAACAACCTTCTTTTTCCTTTCCGACCCTGCGTAATTTTTGAATAACACTTTGGAATTTGTGAAATCTAACATATTAAACTCCAAAAATAAGACATTAAATCATCGGCTAAAACAGGCGATATAAAACCCTCTGCTCTACGCGCTTTTGTGTCGAGTCGCAAATCCCATACCGCCTCTTTAACATCCCAATAATCCCTTTTGGCGTAACCGTTATTGTAATAGTTGGTCGCCACTGCAACCACTCTATCTATACCGTCAATTAGTTCTTGATATAGGGAACGAATTTTTTCTTTTTTACCATCCGCAAGATTGAGAAGAACTGCCTTAAATTCCTCACTCTGACTGACAATGTCATCAAGTTTCATATCATCTAACATGTTCTTTCTCCTTTAAAATGTCGGTTGCTCTGCAATAGCAGCATCATACTCATCTTGGTCGATATATCCCATCTCTAACATCGCCTCTAAGACCTGTCTTTGGCGCTCATAGGTGTTGGGGTTGTTGTTGGAGAGTTGATAGTTGGCGGGACTATTGGGAATGCTTGCAAGTAATGAAGCCTCATAGACTGTTAAATCACTTGGTTCCTTACCAAAGTAGCCCATGCACGCATCATAAATATTGTAATAGCCATCACCATAGTAGATGTAGTTTACATACATCTCAAGTATTTCATCCTTGTCATAAGTGTCTTCAACCACATAGATGAAGAAGTACTCAGCAAGCTTATCAATAAAACCTCGATCGTAGCCATAATAGACGTTCTTGATTAGTTGTTGGGTAATCGTTGAGCCACCTTCAACTAAAGAACCACTAGCGATATTAGTAAGCATCGCCCTGCCCAAGGCAATAAAGTCGATACCATATCTAGTATAGAAACGCTGATCTTCAATCGCTACAATGGCATTCAAGAAGTCTTCGTCAATATCTTCGATGTAAGTATATGTCCTTGTATTAGAAGTAACATACTCATACATATCCTCTACGGCCAGCGTCTTTTTAGCCTCAATATAAGAGAGATAGGCCATACCAAAAAGACTTGAGGCCACGATGAGTAGTATTAAAACGACTATCGCAATTAACTTCTTGATGGTCTTCATCAAAGAAAAAACACGAATAGACGTGTTATTTAATATCTAGTGACTTCATTACAGCGCGAATCTGCGCTTCACTGGGTTTGCGACCCATCTGTAAGAACATAGCCCTAATCATCTTTTCATTAATAGGCGGATTCTCTTTAATCTGCTTCTGTAAGAAATATCTGGCGATAAAAAAGCCAGCGATACCACCAATAACGATGCCCACTAGTAAATAGAGTAGTGTTGATAGTCCCATATTGTCCTCCTTATTTTAGCCCAAGGGGGCGTAAAATTTCCCTGGTGTCCAGGTGGGTGTCCTGTATGCCTCTTTAGGATTCTGCAATAGCAGCATTCTACACCGAGGAATAACTTCGAACTCCCGAATTTTACATGTAGGAATTTTATCAAATCCCCTCAGGCGTTACCATTATATCAAAGCCATGACCCAACTCAAAGCACTTTACCGACTGCTAACTTAAAAAGACCCCCAAATTTAGGGGTCAACCCATCATCCAAACAAGGATCTCTTACCCTTGTCTTTGATGGTCTTTACGTAGTCGTTTAAGGCCTTCTTATAGGAGTTTTTAAGATTCTCACTTTCCTTTTGATAAGTAGCCTTTTTGGCATTATAGTCATCACGAGCCTTCATAATCTCGGTATTGATGGCTTTAGCCTGAATGGTTAAGTCTTGGCGACGCTTGTTGAGACCGGCAATACGCGCAGCTGACTCATCTTGAGCCTTCTTAAGACGCTCTTCCTCTTTGGCCTTGAGCTCTTCTATCTCCTTGGCATACCAAGCGTCGAGGTCACTTATTTCTTGCCGTTTAGTATCTAAGACTTGATCGGCCTCAGCAGCTAGTCTTTCGATGTCGAGTTGTTTATCGGCAATCTTGGCTTCTTCTATTTCTATGGCCTTAGCGTAGTCTGATTCCATGGCTAGGCGCTCTTTTTCAATGACCAGCTTTCGAGCTTCAAAGTTCTCCATGACTTCATCGACCTTGTTTTGGAAGGCAGCTTCTATAATCGCTTTTTGAGCATCAATCTGCTCTAGTATCTTAGAGAGGCTGGCCTTATATTGCGCGGTACTAGCTTCAAACTCACTATTGCGTTTTGCGATACTTTCGTCATGTTCCTCTTTGGCTTTCTTAAGACGGCGCTTGTGTTCGACTTCGTATTTAGCCTTCTTTTTAGTGACGACTTCAATATCCTTATAGGTTGCATCAATGCGGCTAGTATAATCAGCCTTTAAGGCATCAATAAGTCTTTGACAAGCGTCAATCTCTTCACTATAGAAGTCCTTAGTCCGCTCTAAGTCAATACGCTTAACTTCAATCTCATTAGCTAAGTCAGCCAGCTCTTTTTCATAAGAGGCTGTAGTGATTTGTTGTTCTTGTTTGAGCTTTTCAATTTTGCTTTCTAAAGCCTCGGCCTCTTTAGATAGCTCATCGATACGTTCGCTAGAAGCCTTGCGCTTATTAGCTAAGTCAC
This sequence comes from uncultured Thomasclavelia sp., assembly GCA_964639815.1. Taxonomy (GTDB): domain Bacteria; phylum Bacillota_I; class Bacilli_A; order Erysipelotrichales; family Erysipelotrichaceae; genus JAHHTG01. Next base: position 2,954 of record CAZXIB010000066.1, read on the forward strand.
GACCATAGCGACGACGTGTTGCACTTAGCTCTTCATCAAGCTTGGCCTTCTTTTCGTTATAGGTCCGCTTTAAGTCGTTAAGACGACTGTTGTGAAGGTCTTTTAAGTCATTGCGCTCTTTATCTAGGTCACTACCAATCCGTTTTATAGCTAATAACTTAGCTTCTAGGTCAATCTTTTCGGTAGCTACAACTTGACTTATTGCCTTGATATCGGCAGCTACCTTGGCTTCTTTGGCCTTTAGGGCAATGGCTAAGTCTTCTTCAGCAACCTTTAGCTTAGCTTCGTGATCTGATTGTTGCTTGCGCAGTTCAGCTAAAACAGTTTCCTTTTTAGCGTTATTGGCGACAATTAGCTCTTTTTCATCCTGCAAGTAGCTTTCTTTTTGTCTTTGTAGCTCCTCGTTTAACTGACGGACATAGTCTTCGTATTCGGCCTTGTTTATGTCGGCCTGGGCCTGTATCTGTTTATAGGCGACATCTAAGTCTTTTTCGATGTTCTCCTTAACACTGTGCTTATCGACTATCTCGATGGCATGGGTATCGGCTAAGACCTCGTTTTCATGGTCTAGGGCAATAAGCTGACTTTGGTAGTTGCGCACCTTAGCTAAGTGGTCGCTTTGAGCCCTTTCGATATCTAGACGAATTTCAGCAATCGTTGCCTGTAGCTTTTTAATGTCTTCTGTCAGGGCATCAGAGTCCTCGTTTTCTTTAGTCTTGATGTCTTCTATCTTCTTTTCATAGTCAGCTTTAACCTCAGCAACACTAGCAGCATGGGCTGCTATGGTATCGGCGAGTTCCCTGTTCTTTTGCGCAACTTCCCTAGCGTTTTGGTCTTTTAAATCAGCCAGCTCTTTCTCTTTAGCATCGTTTTGTGCTGCCACTTCGGCAATAGCTGCGTCATACTGCGCATTTATAGCCTGTTTTTCCTTATGTAGAGCAGCTTCCGCTTGCGCAAACTCTTCTGCCTTTTGGGCTAGCTTGCGCTCGTGTTCTTTTACTAACTCGTTATATTCGCTGTCACGCTGCGCAATACGACTATTCATGTCTTCTTGCATAGCTAGACGCTCCTTTTCAAAGGTGTCGTTGAGGGCGAATAAGTCTTCTTCGTGTTTCTTTTGTAATTGAAGTATTTCTTCATTGAGTTTTTGTTCAGCAGCTTCTTTTAGACGAGCCAAGTCTTCGTTTTTAGCGTTGACTTCTTTTTGAGCCTCATCTATCTTGCCTCTAATCTCTTCAATTTCTTTATTGAGCTCGTCTAAGGTCGTCTCATGGTCTTGAATCTGCGTTTTGCGCAGATCGTCAAGCGAGGCAATCTGAGCCTCATACTTAGCAATCTCCTTAGCATAGAACAAGTCCTTCACTTCCTTGGCCTTAGCTAGCTTTTCGTTTTCACTAGTCAATTCTTCTCTTTCCTTTTCGAAGTTGACTTTGTGCTCCTCAGCTGTCTTTTTGATGGTGGCGACCTTGTTTTCATACTCTTCATTGAGCAGTTTAACCATCCGCTCATAGTTCATCGCCTCATCAGCTAACTTCTGATTAAGCGACATCATCTTTATTTCGTGTTTTTGTTTATCGCCATCAATCTCGTCTTGTAAGACCATGATGGACTTACGAAGACTACTGAGTTTATCCTCATACTCAGCCTTTAAGGCATCATAGTGACTGTGAATGTCTTTGGTTCTAGTGAGATAGCGTCTTTGATTAGTACGATAATCGGCATTAAAGCGCGATACCTCTTGGTCTCTATCGAGACTTAAAGAATTCTGCATCTCTTCATAGCGTAAGCGCATCTCTTCTAGGGCCTGTTTTAAAGCTGACTCTTCACTGGCTAGACTCGCTTCATTTCTAGCAATCAGCTCTTGACGCTTAGTCTCTAAGGAAGATTCAAGGTCAGTAATGCCTTTTTTACTATTTAACTTTAATTCCGCTAACTCGTTTTCTTTCCGCGACAGTTCACCATTTAACTCTAGTAGCTCATCATTGGCCTTATTAACAGCTTCTGCCAATTGGCGACTTTCTAAGGCAATGACTTCGTTTTCTTTATCGTATTTAGTGATGAGGTGTTTCTTTTCTTTGTTGAAGGCATTGAGGGCATCATTATAGGCACTAGTAAGACTGGCTTTTTGTTTAGTAAGCCTTAATAGTTCCTTCTTTTGTTCTTCTAATTCCTTGTCGAATTCCTGTTTCATCTTCTCATAACCCTCATCTAATTCACTTCTCAGTTTCTGTATATCACTGTCATAGCCACTTAATGCTTCTTCAACTTTGGCCTGTAGAGCACTGCTCTTTTCGTTTTGTTCGCTGCTTCTAGTAGAGCTTTCAGCCAGTAGTTCATCACGTTTTATTGTCTCTTGTTCGATGATGCGCTCATAGTTTTCTATCATCTGCTCTTGTTCTGCTTTGAGCTCATCCTCGATACTTTGATATTCAACCTTTAGCTTGTCTAGACGCTCAGATATATCTTTGGTCAGGCTGTCACTTTCTTCTATGATGGACTTCTTAGAAGCTTCGTATTGCGCTTCAGTCTTGCTAATCTCGCTATCATATGATTTCTTTATATCTTGCATTCGTTTGCGATGGACATCATCCATCTCCGCAAATTCCGCATCGTATTTATCACGAATGGCTTTAGTACGTCCTTCAAAGTCATTCTTGACCTCATCAAGCTCATTTCTTACTTCTTTGAGCTTTTTGCGGCCTAAAGATATTGATTCATTTATCTTAGCGATAGACTCTTGACTAGTAGCACGGTCATCCTCTAAGTAAGCTCGTGACTCATCAATTTGCGTCTGTTTTTCCTTTATGAAGTCTTCGCGTTGTCTATCAAAAGACCCCAAACTGTCTTCTAGTCTGGCGATATCCATTCTAAGCTCATCGATATTTGTCTGTATCTCTTCCGCAGATAGTTTGTCTATCTTTCTTTTGATATTAAATTCTAACATAGACCTCCTGAATCACCTAAGTATATTATACTTTGCAAGAGATGTGCAAGTCG
>CAZXIB010000067.1:0-5880 GCA_964639815.1 uncultured Thomasclavelia sp.
GCTAAAGAGGCGGTAGCCCACGTCGTTCCATTTGTAAAAGAAGACTAAGCACACTCATAAGTAAGGTGCAGTCATTTTAGAAACATATTCTTAAAAAGGAGGTTCATTAATGAAGAAGAGAATGCTAGGAAATCTTGAAGTATCAGCCATTGGCGTAGGTTGTATGGGAATGTCTCATGCGACAGGTACACCGATGGATATAGACAAGGCTGCCGATGTTCTGAAAGCGGCAGTGGATATGGGCTATACATTCTTTGATACCGCCAAGAATTACGGCTATAAGGATGACCCCAATCACAACGAAAAAATCCTTGGAAAAGCTTTTAAAGGTATACGGGACAAGGTAGTGATTGCTTCTAAGTGTGGTGTAGATTTTGATTATGACGTAGACCCAGATGTACCACCCCTGCTGTATGATTCAAGTCGCGAAGGAATACGAAAATCTGTAGAGGGCTCTCTAACCCGATTAGGTACTGACCATATCGATTTATATTTTCAAGCTCGTATCGATCCAAAAGTAGCGCCTGAAGAAGTAGCTGAGACGATGAAAGAGCTGATAAAGGAAGGAAAGATTCTTCACTGGGGGCTTTCTGAAATAGATGAAGAATATCTTAAGCGAGCTCACGCAGTATGTCCTGTAACAGCCGTAGAAAACAAATACAACATCATCGACCGCACTCACGAGCACCTAATTCCCTTCTTAGAGGAAAACCATATTACCTGGATTGCCCATGGCCCCATGTTTAAAGGCTTACTTTCCGGTACGTTCCAAAAGGGTACCCAGTTTGCCCGCGACGATTGGCGTGGTCGATTAGTCAATGATGAAAACCTTGACCGCTATCATACTCTACTGGCTTATCTTTCTGAATTAGGAGAGGAAAAAGAAGCTACACCAGGACAAATCGCTTTGGCATGGATATTACACAGAAAACCTTACATAGTGCCAATTCCCGGTATGCGGTCTGTTGAGCGTCTTGCAGAAAATGCCAAGGCAGCAGACATCACCCTAACTGCCGATGAGATGAAAAAAATCGACGAACTATCACTCAACTAGAAGAATAATCGCAAGCACGGAGCCAGACTTTCTGGCTCTTTTTTAACGGAATAACATTGCTTGCAAAGCTATCTTCTTTTGTATATCATGATGTTAGTTAGTTGAAACTAACTAAGGAGGAAATGTCAATGTTAGTTGTTTATGCCTCAAGGACAGGCAATGTCGAAAGCATCGTCAGTCAACTATCTGTGTCATCACAGACAGTGAATGATGGTGATGTATCTGAGGACTATATCTTAATCACCTACACCGATGGTGCTGGTGAGGTGCCCTATGAGGTAGATATGTTCTTAGCTAATAACTCCGCTCACCTAAAAGGCGTCATCGCCTCTGGTGATATGGCTTATGGCGAGGAAAACTACTGCAAAGCTGGTGATGTGATTGCCGAAACATATGGCGTACCTGTATTACTAAAGATTGAAAACGCTGGTAGTCCAGAGGACATCGCTAAAATCGAAGAGCTAGTTAAATAGTTTTCTTTCGCCAATCCCCCTGATTTAGACCGCCCTACTTCTTACCTCTATGGGCGGTCTTTTCTTTTCATCTGTTATATAAAGACTCCACTCTTATATAAAAGGCAGGCGTGCCACACAGTTTTAGTAAGTAGCCTTGCCTGCCCCTTCGATAACACAGCATCTAACAAAAGACTGCCAAATAATTTGTAGTGGCAGTCTTTATTTAGGTTTAATCAGCCAATGTGCCCATTGGATCCCAAGGGTCTAAGACATGAGGTTCTTTACTATTGGCAGCTATGGCCTCTTCACTTAGATATTTCTTATGGACAACGACTTGATAGACAAAGCGGTCAAACCAAGTATCGCTGGCGACAAAGTAACCCTTCTTAGCTGGCTCTTCACCCCAGGAGTTTTCAATCTTCCACTTTGTCGGTTTATTATCTACTAGATTAACGCCAGTTAAAACCATGGCGTGGTTCATAGCACTCTCGCGGAACATTAAGCCAGTCTCCTTATCAAAGCTCAAGTCCATATCAAATAAACTATCGAAGTCAAAGCTATCAGGATCCCAATAACCCTTAGTGCGCTCACCAAACTTACCACAATCCGAACCAAACCAGACGACTTCCTTATCAGACATCTGTTTGATGACAGCTTCCTTTAAGGCATCTAGTGGTAAGTTGAGATACTTGACTGGTACACCATAGACGTTACCTAAGTAAGCGACAGTAAAGGTGTCGTAGAAAGGCTTATCGCTTGTTGGTGAGTTGATGATGGATACATAGTCATCTAAGTTAATGCCAACATATTCATCATAGAACTTATGGGCATCCAAGCCCTTAGCTAGATGGTATTCCTTATCCTTATCGACATACTCGAAGTCAAAGGATTTTGGTGGTATACCAAAACATGAGCACAACATGCCATAGCACTTAGCCAACATTTCATCCTTCATCTTGCTAATCTCTCCATCAGAAAGACCTCTTATATCATGGGCAAACTTGCGGATATAACGGCTTAGTAGATGATTCATGAAGAAAGTACTACCGCTTTGGAATGATTCTGGCATAGCGCTCTGCGGTACAACACCATACTTCTTGACCAGAGCCACAAACATATCCCATTGACCCCCATCCTGGATGCCTGTTTGGAGGATGTGGGTTAAGACACGGTCATCCCATTCCTTGTCCTTAAGTTCAATGACACTTTCCATCATGAAGTTAATCTTCTCTAGTTTGTCATAGAAAGCCATGTAGTTTTGTGAAAGCTCAAAGTTATCTAGCTTACACTTTTTAGCTACTTCCTCTCTTAGTACATTTAAGGCAGCATATAACCAGCATCTACCAGAACGTCTTTGGTTGGTCGCTGGCAGGGTTGGAATGTCAATCGAGAAATTGTGGTAGAGATTAGCGCTAGCTTCTTGTACATCGGCAGCCTTTGTTAGGTCGTTACTTTGTAAGAAGTGACGGACGACTTTTTGTGTCTTGTCTTTCGCATAATCTGCGTCTAGTTTCTGTAATAGTTCTTTACTGATGTCTTGCATGTAAGTTCCTTTCTTTTCTTGTGATTGTATGCTTTTCAGCTTTTATTTTCAAGCGTTTTTCATTCTTCTGAAAACTTTCACAATCTCCATCACCACCAACATCACCAAAGCTAAGCCAACCGCCACTACACAATGATAGAAGTCTAAAGCCGCTAATTCAAAGATGTCGTTTAAAAATGGAACATATGTGATGACTAGTAATAGGACAATACCAATGATAGTGGCACCCCAGAGATATTTATTATTTAGGACTTGCTTGTTAAAGACCGACTTCTCACTTTTGACATTAAAGGAGTGGACAAGTTGAACAAGTACTAGTGTGATAAAGGCCATAGTCATACCTATCTCATGGGAGTCGTTATTGCCTATCATGTATGAAGTAAGAGTCAATAGACCAACTAAGACACCCTGATAGGCAACCTTAAAGCCCAAGCCCCCAGCAAAGAATGACTCATTTTTAGGACGAGGTTTTTGATAGATGACATCAGGATCGACCGGTTCCATACCAAGGGCAAAGGCCGGTAATGTATCAGTAATAAGGTTTACCCAAAGGATGTGAATGGGAAGTAATGGTGTACCTAAAGGTATACCAAAGAGGACTTGTATTAAAGAAGCACCAAAGATAGTGATAACTTCACCGATATTACTAGAAAGAAGGAAGTGGACGTCCTTTTTAATATTGGCGTAGATGCCTCGACCCTGCTTAACAGCGCTGATAATCGTCGCAAAGTTATCGTCGGTCAAGACCATATCAGAAGCACTCTTGGATACATCGGTACCGGTAATACCCATGGCACAACCAATATCAGCCGCCTTTAGGGCCGGTGAGTCATTGACGCCATCACCCGTCATCGCTACAACCTCACCTCTTTTTTGAAAGGCTGAGACGATGCGAACCTTGTGTTCAGGAGCCACTCTAGCATAAACCTTTATATCTTCGATTTTAGAAGCCAATTCTTCATCACTCATCTTATCTAAGTCAGCGCCATTTATGGCTAAATCGCCCTCCTTCAAAATATCTAAATCTTTGGCGATGGCTGTGGCAGTGTTGAGATGGTCGCCGGTTATCATGACTGTATTGATACCACCGAGCTTTGCTTGGGCTATAGCCTCTTTCACTTCTGCTCGTGGTGGATCTATCATGCCAGCCAGACCAACAAAACTTAAGTCCTTTTCATATGCTTCACTAGTTGGCTCATCATCGACGCTATCAAGTTTTCTAATAGCGACAGCCAAGACTCTAAGGGCGTCCTTAGTCATCACTTCATTAATGCGCTTAGCCTCTTTTAAATCCTTATCGACGCAAAGTTCAAAGACAACATCAGGAGCACCCTTAGTAACCTGCAAGATGCCATCATCTGTCTTTAAAAAGACAGTCATCAGTTTTCGGTCAGGGTCAAAGGCTATTTCTTCGATGCGCTTATACTTAGCGTTTAAATCGTTCTTTGTGTCACCTAATAAGTAACTAGCATAGACAAAGGCAGTCTCAGTTGGATCACCGATTCCCTTAAATGAACCATCTTCTTCAACTATCTCCCCATCACTACAAAGGGTAAAATATTGTAACATCTCCCTTGTCTTATCATCAGCTCTTTCGGTAAAACTCTTTATCTCATCGCCTATGGTATAAGTCTTAACGATGGTCATCTTGTTTTGGGTGAGAGTACCAGTCTTATCAGAACATATGACACTACAACAACCCAAAGTCTCAACAGCTGGTAGTTTTCTTACGATGGCATTATATCTGACCATCTTAGAAACGCCAATCGACAAGACAATAGTGACAACGGTAGCTAAACCCTCTGGTATAGCGGCAACAGCTAAAGCTACCGCAGTCTTAAAGGCATCTAATGCTCCCATCCCTGTCATCATCTCTAAGATAAAGACGACAGCACAGATGCCAAGACACATAATACCGATAGTCTTAGAAATCTGGGCCAGCTTCATCTGAAGAGGTGTTGTACCCTCTTCATTTTTTTGTAACATGTCAGCAATCTTACCAACCTCATTATTCATACCCGTCGAAGTGACGATAGCTAAACCTCGACCATAGGTACACATCGTAGAAGCGAAGACCATGTTCTTCTTATCACCTAAGGCTAGCTCATCTTTTTCAATAACATCCGTGGTCTTATTTACGGGCATACTTTCGCCAGTAAGTGCGCTCTCATCAACTTGCATACGCATGGATGCGACAATACGCCCATCTGATGCGATGTAGTCACCCGCTTCAATGACAATGAGATCGCCCACACAGACATCGGCACTTGGTATTGTCTTTCTGATACCATCTCTTATGACCTTAGCCGTTGGTGAAGATAACTTCTTGAGTGCTTCTAAGGATTTTTCGGCATTGTTTTCCTGATAGACGCCTAATATAGCATTTAAAAGCACCACAACTAGGATAATAATACTCTCAATCCATTCGCTTGGGTCGACGACGACTGATACTACCGCCGCTATCAGTAATATGATGATTAAGGGGTCAGTAAACTCTTTTAAGAACTTTACAAGCAAGCTTTCCTTAGCTTCTTCACGCAGTTCATTTGTGCCATACTTGGTAATACGCTCCTTACAGCTTGACTCTTTGATGCCATCAGCCGCACTAGTCATTAACTCTTTTTCTAATTCTTCAATACTCTTTTGATGATTTTCCATCTTTCCTCCAATTGAACATAAAAAGGCCTAAGCCACCCATAATAGCTTAGGTCTTGTCTTTTAATATCAAACCAGATAGGGACATCGAGATGTTGGTTTGATAACCGAAACGGTTAACTACTCCCCTATGCAACGACTATTATAAACCGCTTGGGATTCTTTGTAAACAG
>CAZXIB010000068.1:0-5849 GCA_964639815.1 uncultured Thomasclavelia sp.
TTGGCTTGTTCAAAGAAGTATTTTAAAGAGGTAAGAGCTCTTTCGCAGAGCTGCACTTCATCAAATACTATAAGGGTCTTTTCCCTGACGATGGTTTGTTTAGCTATACGCGATAAGATGGGTATAAGATAAGTAGGACTTAAGTCTTCTTCGAAGGTCGCGTTTAACTTAGGGTTTGTCTTGAAATTGAAGTAAGCGATATTCTCGTAGTGCATACGACCAAATTCTAAGACGGAGTAGGTCTTACCTACTTGCCTAGCCCCTTGTAGTATTAAGGGTTTACGGTAAGTACTATTCTTCCACTCTACTAAGAAGTCCATTATTTTCCTGTACATATAAGTCTCCCTCCAACACCTACATAGTAACACATTTATGCAGAATAATGTCATTTTATCTAAAGAAATAGCACTAAATGACATGAAAAATATGAGAATCCCAACGCTAATTTACATGAATGTGTGACTAAATGATTTACACAATAATTCAAAAAGCTTTGGTGTAGATAGAAATCAATAAGCTTATTAATCGTTGTAATGGCCCTAAAGCATAATCAGACCAGATTGTTTCACTCGTCTTCTACTTCAATCAGTTCATGAGAGGCACCTTTACCTTCATGTAATTCCTGAATGATTTCTTTGCATAGTTATTTGATTCTGAGAAAAAGGAATCTGTTGCCTGGGCTATTTCAAATGGGGTAGGTAAAACTGCTTTGACAAATAGGTTGATGACAGTAGAAGTATTTAATCCGACATCGAAGCAGAATGCGTCAAAATTCAGCTTTATCGTTTCTATCTACCTTTGCCGTTTATGAAAATAAGACATGGAAATCACCGGTAAATATTGAAAAGTGTATTTTTCAAGGCTAATAAATCATTGAAAAGTGTATATTTTGATGGTATTATTTTATTGAAAAGTGTGGAGGTTATAATGTTAAGGCGTAAGATAGCTGATGTCATAGAAGAGCACCTAAGGTCTAGTGATAAAGTCTTAGTGATAGATGGTGCTAGACAGGTAGGTAAGTCTTTTATCATTAGACATGTAGGGCAAAAGCTTTATAAGAACTATGTCGAGATTGATATGCTAGAGGATAGTAGTGGCGATAGACTATTCGCTAATGTCAGGACTATAGAAGATTTCTACTTGGCTATAAGTATCGCCAATGGCGATAGGCTAGGAACTAAAGAAGATACCTTAGTCTTCATAGATGAGATACAGACTTATCCAGAACTTCTTACACTTTTAAAATTTCTAGTTCGTGATAATCGCTATACCTATATAGCAAGTGGCTCTTTACTGGGCATCACTTTAAAAGAGACATCGTCTATACCTATGGGTAGCATACGTAAAGTGCGGATGTTTCCACTAGACTTTGAGGAGTTCTTGTACGCTAACGGCATAAGTGAAATAGTCATAGAGACAATGCGAAACTCTTGTAAAGAGCGAAAAAGCTTAGATACAACAATCCATGAAAAGATACTCGACCTCTTTAAGAAATATCTCATCGTTGGCGGTTTACCAGAAGCAGTCAATACCTTTATAGACACTAAAAACATCCAAAAGATACGTGAAGTGCAAAATGAGATAAGAGGGTACTATGCCATAGACGCCTCTAAGTATGATGAAAGGCGCAAGCTCAAGATAATGGACATTTATAACCTTATACCATCCTACATGGAAAATAAGAAGAAGCGTGTAGTATATAAGGATATAGAAGGCAAGAAAGGCAAACGTCACAATAACTATCAAGATGAGTTTGACTACTTGATAAGCTCGGGCATTGCCTTAGGTGTCAAAGCTGTATCTGAGCCCAAGTACCCTCTAATACAATCTACCAGTAAAAACCTCATCAAGCTCTACTACAACGATGTAGGAATACTTACTTCACGTCTCTTTTCCAACAACATTAAACCCATCATGGATGATAGTCTAAGTATAAATCTTGGCTCTGTTTATGAGACAGTAGTCAGTAGTGAGCTCATAGCTCATGGTCACGACCTCTATTACTATGACAACAGACAAAAGGGTGAAGTAGACTACCTCATAGAAGACAGTGAAGAACTATCAGTCTTACCGATAGAAGTAAAGTCGGGCAAAGATTACACTGTCCATAGTGCATTAAACAATCTTCTAAAGACCAAAGACTATGGCGTGCCCAAAGCAATCGTCTTATCCAATAATAGAGAAGTCAAGGTCAAAGGTAACATAGTCTATATGCCCATATACTATGTCATGTTTCTTTAGCTATTGACCGTTCGTTAGAGCAATATTATTCCGCCAGTTCAGCCCATGGGCTAGCCTTTTAGCTCAGATTGATAAATGCTGCCGCATATTCACATATCCAGATAGTGCTATGTAAAAGTCTATTCTAAGAAAGTATCAAAGCTCTTATTTAAGCCTACTCAAGTTCAATGTCTTCGTTGATTATCTTGTTGATTTCAACTCTAGTTTGAACATCAACTTCGTTGACTAACCAGCCATCTAATGTGCAATTCCTAATAAACTCATCAATTCTATTGACACCACTAATTTCTTTTAATGTCACAACGACGCCAAAGCGAACACCTATTCCATCTTTTGGATCTAGTCTATTATTTGTCTTTATTTCCATTCCCCAATTTTTGTTTTCATACATCTTTTTGGGTTTTGAGCTATCCTTTGGTGTTTCCGCTATATATTTTACATTATCCCATTTTCTAAATTTGTCTCTTGCTTCTCCCTCTAGTAGATAGAAGAGCTCATCTTCTAATAGGCCATCTTGATTTTGTTTATCGCCCTTAATATCCTCTAATTTACCGTTTTTGATTCTTCCGAACTTCAAATTTAGTTCGGTATTTGTATAGTCAACGCCTTGTGTTCTATCACACATTGGAAAATAACACATGGTTGCTTTGGCGATATATGGATACTTGCCATTTTTAGTTGGAACGGGGAAATGATAATTATAGGTATTCCACTTTTCGCTTATATCACTTACTAGAAACTTAATCTCATCGTCAGGTGTACGAATAATATCCTCTATTCTTATAGGAACTATGCCATGGCCATATACAGAAACTTCTTCTGGCGTGGGTTTTTCTTTCCAACCTCTCGCTGCATCAATAAGCATAGCTTTAGCAACTTCTCTATTAAATCCTAAAACATCAATCAAATAACACAACTTACGAGCAATCCACGGAGCTGCATATGAAGTGCCAGCAACCCTTGCTTCACCTAGTGGTTCACAAACCGTTATGTACTCTTCTTCGCTACCGCCATAATAACTAACATCAGGTTTAGCATAAAATGATAAGGCTAGCCCCTTTCGTGTATATTTTGTAGACAAGCCACTTTTTGTTACGGCATTTACTACCATACTGTTGATTGAATCGGCTGGTGAGCCAATTTTTACGATATCATCATTTGGCTTATTTGTTCCAGCTATAACAAAAATAACGTCGTTTTCATATTGAATCTTATCAAGTACTGCTGCTTCGGCAGAGATAAAATTATCATTGATTTCTTGATTACTCCCAAGTGAAAGATTCCATACTTTTATATCTTTATTGTTGGCAATAATTTCTTTTATCTGCTTAATAATCGTAAATGAAGAAAATTCGGAAGCTATGGTAACACCAAAGTGGCGAACTCTAAATCTTCCACATCCATCATCAAGCCAAGGATTTAGTCTTGGGCCCTCTACGATAATGGAATCTATCGCTGTCCCGTGTCGATAATCATTAGGCGATTTAGACACAGCATCACTGACTAAGTCATAATATTCAACCCACTTAGCAAAGTAGACATTTTCATCAAACAAGGTATCAATTACACCAACAGTAGGCTCGATTGTTGGTTCTGGTATATATAGGATGTCTTGTTGGGGTTCTTTCTTGAAGTATTCGGGAGATAATGCCGATATATCCTCTGTTGCCATGGCAACGAGATATGGCGCCTTTTCGATTAGAATACCTAATTGATCTTCATCTAAAAAGACGGTTTGATCATCTAGTATGCGGCTATTTAAAATATCTATACCCAAACTATTGAGTAGAGCCTTTATATCTGTACGCGTCTTATATAGAGTGATAAGGCTTTGTCTGAGCTGGGGTGTTGCCTTTTCAACCTTGAAATCATCAATATATGAAATATCGGCGATAACTTGTCTAAAAGTGGATTTCGCTATCGAAAAGTCGCTAAAGGGTATCGCACCAATTTTAGCTTTATCATCAAAATCAGTCTTCTTTATGCCACTTGGAAATCTGGCTACAATTACTTCGTTAGCCTTTAAAAGTAGCTCAATACTCTTGTCTAAATCTTTCAAATCAAGAAAATACGTAATGATGTGTTTTGTCTTTTCTTCATTGAATTTTGCACCTACGATAGCATGATTTGAAGCTTCTCCTTTAAGTAGACCAGAAATGCGATTACTCTTAGCAACTATCTTGCCATAATAAACACTAAGCAAGATACCTTCAAAAGGCTTATTTTCCTGTGTCCAGAATGCTTTGATTTGCTCTAGCTGCTCGACAAGCTTAAGTAGATGTTTACTTGTTACTTCCTTTTTACTATTCATTGATGCTGTGCTGCCTGTGCTTTGTCTTGCAGCTTGAACAAACCTTTTTCCTTTTAACTCTAGTACATTATTCATAAGCTTACGTATCCATACTTAATTTTCTGGCGACAGAACTTTTTGACTCGCCTTTAAGTTTTTCTATTTCTCTTAACGTGAAACCTTGTTGGTGTAAAAGTTCTACGGTAGTCTCTTCAATATTGCCTATTAAAGAATTGTATAGCCTTCTTAAATAATCATATTCCATATTGGCATCACTAAATGCTAGGGATGTTTTCATTAGGTTTTTTAGCTCTCCGGGATATGATAGCTTAGGTGCTGTCTTCAGTATTTTCCTAAATAGTCTTGTATCTCGCGCAATACTTTTAAAGTTTTTAGCAAAGGAGGTAAAGAAGTGTTCAGCGACTTCTATTAAGTCTTCCTTGGCATATCTATCAAAATTGATTACGGCGTCAAAGCGTCTTATTAGAGCTTTGTCGAAGCTTGCGTATAAATTAGTAGTCGCAATGATGACAATTTCTTTATTTAAATCGGTTAATCTATCAAACTCTCTTAAAATGGTCGATGTAACACGACCCATTTCACGAACATCATTCCTATTGATTCTATCTAAAGCAATGACATCAATTTCATCAAACAAGATAATAACTTTATTTGGGAACGGAATCCTATTAATTTCGGCAAAGACACTGGTGATATTTTTATTCGTTTGGCCTAGTTTACTGTCAATTAAATTCGCGAAATCGACAAGAAACAAGGTTCTGTCAAGTAGCCTTGCCACTTGTTTTGCTGCTTCGGTTTTGCCACTTCCCGGCATCCCCTCAAACAAGAACTTATTTATACCGATATTGCGATTAATCGCATTTATTACACCCTTTATGTCATTAGATATTTCTATTGGCAAATTGAGAGGTTGTAGTTCTCTAGTGTCTATCTGTTTTAAGAAGTCACTTTCAAAGTCACTGGCTTGGGGGACATACATATTAGATTCCGCTATTAATCCCATAATATATTCAGCTAACTGATAATCGCCATTGGCATCAAAATACCTGGCTATATTTATGGCCTCATCTCTAAATGCATTCTCGTTTCTAGCAAAGTGATACCTAATCAAATTTAATATATCTTGTTTTTTCATAAGAGAATACCTCCACTACACCGAAACTATAACATAATCACAGGGACAAAAACATATAGTTTTGGGACAGTATTTTGGGATGTGTTATGTATGATGACTATACAACTTCCAAACTCTAATCACATCAAACACAAAATATTACCTCCTTCTACACTATATAGT
>CAZXIB010000069.1:0-5789 GCA_964639815.1 uncultured Thomasclavelia sp.
CAAGCTGCCACTTTTCCGGGTCTTTGCTAAACATAAGCATAGCCGCATTGGTTAAATAAGAACCGTTCATTAAGTGTAACTTCTCCATCAGTACTTCTTTGGGTTCATCCAATACGCTTTGGTCAATGCGTCCCTTTTTAGTAGCCCATTTCTTGAAGCGCGTCACAATTTCATCGTCCACATCATTTATAGAAAATGCTGGAAGGGGCAAATTATCCCAAGTTGCACCCCGCTTGCGCATGAGAAAAGATTCCAGTGCTGGGCCCGTTAAAATCTGCCGAGTACTACCACTTCGATAATAGTAGGCACCCTTATAGGAGATGCCGATAGGATATGGTTGCACGTCTATTTCGAGGTATTCTTTCTCATTTTCGTTCAACAGGTTGACACCGACAATAATGCCCATTGCCTCACGGATTTTATTAGGAATGTCCTCCATCAACTTGTGGGCACCAGAAAGACCAACGATATTGCCATCATCATCGATACCAATATAGATTTTCCCGCCCTGCGCATTGGCAAGGCCACAAATCCATTCCAGATATTCATCTTTCCATTCCACGCTTTGGTTTTCAGGCATTTTTGTCACCTACTTTTGTTTTTTCTGCTTTCTTATCTACATTATACCGGCTCTTACGCCGTGTGCCATAAAAAGGGCGTTACACTTAACTTAACAAACCAAGCAAATAAAGTCCCCATAGTTTACGCCTATAGGGACTCTATATTACTTATGGAAACTGTCGATTATGGCATCAATCCTTCTGGCCTTCTCAAGACTATCATCGATGATAAAGTGTAGTTCTGGAACCTTGTAGACTTTGACTCTTTTAGCTAACTCTGAGCGGATATAGCCTTTAGCGCCTTCTAGTACCTTTAGTCCGGCATTATTTCTCTCCTTTTTACCAAGAAAAGAAACATAGACTTTGCAATGACTCAAGTCCTTGGATACCGTCACATCACTGATGGTTACGAAGCCAAGACCTGGATTCTTAATTCCATTTTGGATGATGTCTGTTATCTCCTTTAAGAAGATTGACTGTAGTCGCTCTTGGCGGATGGCCATACTAGGTTCTCTCTACTTCTTGGTCTTGGTAACCTTCAATGATGTCGCCTTCCTTGATGTCATTGTAGCCAGCAATAGTCATACCACACTCATAACCACTGGTTACTTCACGGGCATCATTTTCAAAACGACGTAGTGAACCAAGTTGACCCGTATAGATGACAATACCATCACGAATTAGACGGACACTACACTCTCTTACAATCTTTCCTTCCGTCACCATACAACCTGCGATAGTACCAATCTTAGAGACTTTATAGGTCTTGCGTACCTCAGCCTGCCCAATGACGACTTCTTCATATACAGGTGCCAACATACCCTTCATAGCCGCTTCCATTTCTTCGACGACTTTGTAGATGATATTGTGGAGGCGAATATCGACGCCCTCTTCTGTCGCTTTCTTGCGGACATTGGCATCAGGTCTTACATTAAAGCCATAGATAACAGACTTTGAAGCACTCGCCAACATGACATCACTATCCGTAATAGCACCGGCTTGTGAACGGATGACATTGACCTTGATGCCATCGACATCAATCTTGGCTAAAGCCTGAGCAACAGCTTCTGCTGAACCTTGAACATCCGCCTTGACGATGACAGGTATCTCTTTAATCTGTCCACTTTCAATCTGACTAGCTAAGTCATCTAAAGACATGATGGAGCTAGCACGACGCTCTTTCTCTACTTTAGCGCGCATACGCTTTTCAGCGAGGTTGCGGGCTTGTTTTTCATTATTGAAGACCTTGAAGTGGTCACCAGCTACTGGCACATCATTAAGTCCTATTATCTCAACTGGTGTCGAGGGTGAGGCTTCTTTTATCTCATTGCCGCTATCATCAGTCATTTTGCGCACCTTGCCATAGCAACATCCCACAACAATGATATCACCCTGATGTAAAGTACCATTTTGTACAAGTAGGGTTGATACCGGTCCTTTACCCTTATCAAGACGCGCTTCAACTACCGTACCAGTCGCCTCTTTTTTAGGATTGGCCTTTAGTTCCTTTACTTCGGCTACAACGAGTATCGTTTCTAACAGTTCCTTAATACCCTCACCTGTCTTAGCACTACAATTAGCGAAGATGGTATCACCACCCCACTCCTCAGGTATAAGTCCTAAGTCAGCGACTTCATTTTTAACTTTGTCAATGTTGGCATCGGGTTTATCGACCTTGTTTATGGCGATGATGATAGGAACACCGGCGACCTTTGAGTGGTCAACAGCCTCTTTAGTTTGGGGCATGACCCCATCGTCAGCCGCCACAACGATAATAGAGACATCAGTAACCTTAGCACCCCTAGCCCGCATAGCGGTAAAGGCTTCGTGTCCTGGTGTATCTAAGAAGGTTATCTTTTTGCCTTCAACTTCTACTTGATAGGCACCGATGTGCTGGGTAATGCCACCAAACTCTCCTTCAACTACTTTAGTCTTACGGATAGAGTCTAGTAGTGTCGTCTTACCATGATCGACATGACCCATAATAGTGACAATAGGAGCTCTTTCGACTAGGTCTTTAGGGTCATCAGGTATCGTATCTTCTAGACTATCGTCTTCTTCTTCAATCTTAGTGGCTTCAATACCAAACTCCATACAGACTAGTTCAACCGTCTCATCATCAAGGGGCGAATTGATGGTTACGACTTTCGACAACATGAACAATATCTTAATAATATCGCTGGCATTCTTATGACATTTCTCAGCCAGTTGACCAACAGTAATGCCATCACTATAGCTTATTTCTGTGACCTTGATATTATCCTTTTCTCTGGGAGTTTCGTTATTTCTTGTTCGGTTACGCTTTCTGTGTTGTTTAGCCATTCTCTTCCTCCTTTTTGATCAAACGGGCAAATCCCTTATCGGTGATGCCAATCGTCATGACGCCTATCTTACCAATAGCTCTACTGAGTGAGTCGCTGTCATAGCGCATATCTACAGGTACATCGTAGTATGAACACTTCTTGTAATAGCGCTCTTTGGTTTTCTCTGAGGCATCGCTCGCTATAAAGACGTAGTGAATCTTACCATAGCGGAAGCTATTAAGTATCTCTTTGGATAAGACAAGCTTATTGGCCTTGCGGATTAGTGATAGCAGAGCTAACACCTTATCCGCCATTGATGACCCTCGCTATTTCTTCATAGACTGTCTCTTCTATCTCGATATCTAGAGCTTTTTCTAGGGCTTTGCGCTTTTTAGCTAAGGCCAATACTTCGGTGTCTTTTTTAATATAGGCACCCTTACCGTTGGCCTTGCCTGTAGTATCGACAAAGACTTCGCCTTCCTTATTCTTGACGATACGAAGTAGTTCCTTTTTGGGTAGTGACTCATGGGTCACCACACAGCGACGCATGGGTATCTTCTTCATATCAGTTCTCGTAGTAATTGTCGTACTCGTCAAAGTCGATGTCATCATCGTTTATCCACGAGTTCTCGTTTTCTAGTTCTTGTTCAAGTTCGATTTCTTCGAGTTCTTCATCAGTGTATTCTGGTCTAATCTCGTAGTCTTTATCGCGCTTGAGTTCGCTAGCTCTGAGTCTTCGCTCATCTTCTTCGCCCTTGCGACGACGCTTTTTGGTCTTTTCTTCTTCTTTTTTCGCCGTTGAGGCATCGGCCAGTTCTTCAAACTTAGATACGTATTCGGTATGTACCTTACGCTCTTTCTTGGGCTTTTCGACCTCTACTTCTTCTTCGACTACCTCAGCGACTTCTTCTTTGACTTCTACTGTAGGTTCAGCTTCTTCTGGAGTAGCTGAAACAGTTTCCTCATTGCTTAAAGCCTCTTGGGCAGCGACCTCTTCAAAGGTGAGCTCTTCTTCGGCAATATCCATCTCTTCATAGGCTTCTATAAAGGAGTTTTCGCCGACTTGGGCCATCTGTTCATCAAAGACGGCTTTACGCTTAACAGCCTCTTCTTGTAAGGCCAAGAACTTCTTCATCTCTCTTTCTTTTAAGATGCGGATTTGGTCTTCTTTGAATTCGGCAATCTTGGCTTCCATATCGATGCCAGCAGCCGCGATGTCGCTAACAGTCTTGATATCAATCTTGCGTTCGGTTAGTTTTACAGCTAACTTAGCGTTTTTACCCTTTTTACCAATGGCGGAAGATAATTGGTCATCACCCACGACAACTATTAGCGGTCTATTGAGTCTTCTCTTACGTCTTTCGATTTCCTCTTCTGATAAATCGGTATAATCTTCTTCAGCATAGAAACAAGCTTCAACGACAGCTGGCGCTAAAGCATTCTTGACTAGTTCACCAATGTCATCATTCCACTCAAAGATATCAATCTTTTCGCCCTTTATCTCTTGGATAACGGCTTGGACACGACTGCCACGTGGGCCAATACAAGCGCCAATGGGGTCGACATCCTCGTTTCTAGTATAGACAGCCATCTTCGTGCGCTCGCCTGCTTCTCTAGCAATAGCCTTTATTTCAACGATGCCCTGAGCAATCTCTGGTACTTCTCTTTCAAATAACCTCTTTACAAACATGGCATCGCCACGTGACAGGGAAACCTGTGAGCCTTTGGAGTTTTTAGATACGTCCTTAATTACCGCTCTTATCTGTTGGTTTTCGCGATAGGTTTCACCTGGTATCTGCTCACTTTTAAGCATGATGGCAATAGTGCTTCTAATATCGATGAGTAAAAACTTCTCTTCAACAGTCTTTATAACGCCAGTAATGAGGTCATAGACCTTGTCTTGGTATTCTTCGTAAACTCTTTGTTTCTCAAACTCTTTGATACGTTGTTTGAGCATATTTTTGGCAATGGAGACACTAGAGCGACCAATCTCTTCAAAATTGACTTCCATTGATAAAGTATCGCCTACTTTGATGTCAGGGTCGATTTTCTGTGCTTCACTATAGAAGATATCCAAAGTCTCATCAAACTTATCACTGTCATCTTCAACTACCGTTAAATCATGGTAGATTTTCATTTCCTTGCCCTCGACTTCCACACGGATTACAGCCGCTGGGGCATCGATGTGTTTTTGGTAAGTTTTGATGATGGCCTCTTTTAGAGTATCAATGACAAAGTCAGCTGATATCTTACGGTCATCTTCGAATAAGCGTAGGCTCTCTAAGAACTCTTTGCTTTTAAGGTTTATCCCACTCATTTCTTTACTCCTTTGAGATCTATTGCTAAGCGTATGTGTTTGATATCTTGATAAGTACAGCTTAAGGACTTAGTCCTACTTTTATCGCGATAAGTAATCTTCATGTCTTCGCCGTCTACCTCTAAGTAGCCCTCAACCTCTTTTAGACCCGCAGTAGCCTTTTTAAAGCAGACATGGACATACTTACCACTAGCCTCTTTTACCGCAGCAAAATCGCATAAGACTTTTTCCAGTCCAACAGTAGCGACATCTAATAGATAGGCTGTATCACCATAGTCTTTAGTATCGATGAAGTCTGATATCTTGCGCGATAATTCTGATATCGCTTCTAAATCAAGACTCTCATCAATCTCAACATGTAAGACGGCTTCACCTTCAATAGTATCATAGCTTACTTGATAAAGCTTATGACCGATACTATCGAGGTAAACAGCTAATTCTCTTTGTATCAACTCTGTATCCATACGCCTCCAAACATCAAGTAAGGAGAGGTTAACCTCTCCTTTTGAGGGCATTATAGCACATCTTTAAAAGAAAAAGTAGTCTTTCGACTACATAATCTTCCATGGTGGTTCCGGCCAGAGTTGAACTGGCGACACACGGATTTTC
>CAZXIB010000070.1:0-5773 GCA_964639815.1 uncultured Thomasclavelia sp.
CTGTCCTCTAACGGGGGGCAGTATCATGGAATAGTTCACTCTCAATTTCTAAGATATCGTCTAGGGGAATTTTCGTGCCATCTGTTAGCTGCATCCAGCGTTCAAACTCATCTATTTTTTTGAGGTTGCCGTTTTTGGTTACATAGGCACCACCAACCTTCTTTTCATCGGGGATAAAATAGGTCACAGTCAGAGCGGGATGTTTCGATAACTTTTCTATGAGAAATGGCCACCATCTATCCAGTATCTCTTTATCTTCCTTGCTGAGAATAATCTTCTTGTCTGTAAGTCTTGTCGTTTCATTGATTGTATCCTCAAAGCCCGTGAGTGCAGCAAATGGGGAGAACTGTGCAGCACGATTTGACATAGACATCTTCGGACGTGTTTTTGAAACATGATGGGGCAGATTGATTATATCGTCGTATTCTCCGCTCATGCCTTATGCCCTCCAATCTGCTTATTACGGTCTTTTGCCGTTGCGCCTTCCTCTAAATTCATTCCCTTTAGTACGGCGTTTTTTCCAAATTTCTTTTTTATTGTCAACATGGCTTGTTGCATTTTCTTTTCCCGTTCAAGCTCGGCGTTTTCTTTCTCTTGCCTTGCTTTGGTGGCAGTATAGTCGCTAAAGAGGTCGAGTTGCTCGTGGCTTGGCTCTTTATTTACGATAGATGCTTCATCCACTACGTGATTCATGGTTATGTTCAGTCGGCGGACTAAAAGGCTTTCGTCTATAATGCGGTCAAAGAGTTCTGATGCGGCACTAATAATCTTTTTTGTGGATGATGTATGCTCTTTGAGATTGATTGTGCCGTGAGCGTGTTTGGGAATTTTCCGCCCATAACTGTCTTTAACAACTTCCCCATGATATTTTTTTCTACGTTTTGGATCGGTCAAATTCTCAACGTCATAACCGACAGTGATTACAAGCTGGTCAGCAACAAGCCCCTTATCCACTAAATCTAGCACAAGAAGGTCTACCATTTCACGGAGTACAAGTTTAGCCTTTTCTGCCTCATAGGGCTCATGTAATACCTGACCTGAACCTAAGCTATTTGTGCTTGGTTTATATGCTTTGACATCCTCGACGGTACAGGGTTCGTGGCCCCAGGCATGGTCAATCAGTAGTTCGGCATTCTTGCCAAATAGCTTATAAAGCAAGTCTTCATCTGTAATGGATTTGCGAGCTATATCACCCATTGTAAACATCCCATCCTCTTCAAGTTTTTTAGCGTAGCCTTTTCCAACACGCCAGAAATCTGTGAGTGGCTTGTGTGACCATAGCGTCTTTCGATAGCTCGTCTCATCTAATTCGGCAATACGCACGCCATTTTTATCGGCAGGGATGTGCTTAGCAACAATATCCATTGCAACCTTAGATAGATAGAGGTTTGTGCCGATTCCAGCGGTCGCCGTGATGCCAGTCGTTTTTAGAACATCCAGAATGATATTCATGGCGAGGTCATGGGGTGATAGTTTGTAAGTATGGAGATAGTCTGTAACATCCATGAATACTTCATCGATGGAATAGACAATGATGTCCTCTGGTGCGACATACTTCATATAAACTTGATAGATGCGATTACTGTATTCCATGTAATATGCCATTCTCGGTGGCGCAATGATGAAGTCAATGGCAAGAGACGCATTCTCTTTAAGCTCAGAGAAAAAATATGATGAGCCTATGAGTTGGTGTCTTGGCGCATTATGTTTCCGACTGGCATTTGCTTCCTTGATGCGTTGTTTGACCTCGAATAATCTCGCTCTTCCAGGAATGCCATAACTTTTAAGAGAGGGTGTGACCGCAAGACAAATAGTCTTATCTGTTCGGCTTTCATCTGCTACGACAAGATTAGTATCTAATGGATCTAAGTCGCGCTCACGGCACTCTACCGATGCATAAAAGCTTTTTAGGTCGATGGCGATATAGGTGCGTTGTTTCATGCTTCGCTGCCTCCTTTAAGTTTTAGACATCAGTGCCACGGTCTTTCAGTTTGCTGGCGTGTATTTTATAGGTATAGATACAACCACAGTAGTCTTGTCTATAAAGACCGATGATTTTATTCAAGGAGCGGTTGATGTTTATACCACCGTCTTTCTTGAAGTCGGCGTAAAGATACTTGACTTTAGGATTAGCTTTTTCTAGCTTTGTACCGACGCGATTGATGTAGTCGGCATTTTTATACTCTGAGATTGACATGACAGTTGTAAAGTAGTCGTAGTTATGTTTAACGGCATAGCCATATGCATCACTCATCCTTCTTTCATAACAATACGCACATCTCTCACCACCCTCCTTCATCGGCCCATAGACCATGAGGTCTTCTTGATAGTCATAATCATAGGTTGGTATGACAAGTTTGATGTCGGCATCGATGATATCAAGATAACGCTCTAACTCACTTAGACGCAACGCGTATTCATCAAAGGGATAGATATTAGAATTACCATAGTAGATGGTGATATGAAAGTACTTATTTAATAAGATAAGGGGATATTCACTACAAGGGCCACAACAGACATGTAGTAATAAGCGCGGTCGTTTACCCTTTATCTTTCTTATCTCCTCGTCAAATAGACGCTTATAAGACTTACTCATTATCAATAAACATACTATCGCCAAAAGAGAAGAAGCGATAGCGCTCTTTAATGGCTTCTTTATAGGTATCGAGTATCATCTCCTTAGAACATAAGGCACTTATCATCATAATCAGTGTTGACTTAGGCAAGTGAAAGTTAGTTATTAGGGCATCGATACCTTTAAAGGTATAGGGTGGATATATAAAGATACTTGTATCGTCATGGCAGGCTTTAAAAGTTCCGTGCTTTTGTACAATTGACTCTAGTGTTCGACAGGAGGTAGTACCAACAGCGATGATGCGTCTACCTTCTTTTTTGGCTTTATTAAGAATATCGGCTGCCTCTTTAGACATCTGGTATTCTTCTGCGTGCATGCGGTGTTTTTCAACGTCATCTTCTTTTACTGGTCTAAAGGTACCAAGACCTACATGCAAAGTAACATCGGTGATGATGATACCCTTAGCTTTAATCTTATCAATTAGCTCAGGTGTGAAGTGAAGACCGGCGGTAGGACAGGCTGCCGAACCATTTACTTTGGCATAGATGTTTTGATAGCGGTCATTATCAGCAAGCTCTTCATGGATATATGGTGGTAGGGGCATGACACCAATCTTTTCGAGGTTCTCTAGGAAATTACCCTCATATTTGAATTTGAGCATTCTTATCCCTTCATCTTTTACTTCAATGCAGCTTGCCCACATCTCACCAAAGTCGATAGTTACTCCTTCTTTTATAACCTTGGCGTTACCACATAGACACTCATAGACATCATTGCCCTTATCTTTAAGTATTAATACTTCGACCTTAGCACCGGTAGGTACCTTATTACCGAATAGGCGGGCTGGTATGACTTTGGAGTCATTGCGAACTAGGACATCACCAGGATGTAGGTAGTCAATGATGTCATAAAAGTGACGGTGTTCAATGATACCGGTCTTTTTATGTAAGACTAAAAGGCGCGAAGTGTCACGCTTATCAGCTGGGTGTTGGGCGATGAGCTCTTCTGGTAAATCAAAGTCAAAATCAGTGACCCGCATATCTAAAAACCTCGCTCATCAAAGGGGTAGGAAGAAAGGATTTCCTGTTTGTAGCAAAGGAAGCGGTCTTCTGCTATAGCTTTACGAGCCCCTTCCATTATCCGAATTAGAAAGCGCAAGTTATGTATGGACATAAGGCGGGCCCCAAGGCCTTCGCCAGCCCTGAATAGATGGTTGATATAGGCTTTAGTGTAGTTTCGACAACACTCGCAATCACATTCAGGATCTACAGGACTAAAGTCTCTAGCGTAGATAGACTTCTTTATATTGATGCGACCTTTACTTGTCATAAGGGTTCCGTGTCTGGCGATTCTTGTAGGCAAGACGCAGTCAAACATATCGACACCTCGCTCTATCCCATTTAGTAAGTCATTTATAGCACCTACTCCCATAAGATAGCGAGGTTTGTCTTCTGGCAGATATCTTATGGCATCTTCTACCATCTCACACATAGTTGCCTTATCTTCACCTACCGATGTACCACCGATGGCATAACCATCAAAGTCCATCTTTACTAACTCTTTAGCACAGGACTCTCTTAGGTCGCGATAGGCACCACCCTGAACAATGCCAAAGAGCGCTTGGTCATCTCTTGTATGGGCGGCAAGACCTCTTTTAGCCCAGCGGAGGGTGCGCTCTGTTGACTGCTTAGTGTAGTCATAAGAGCTGGGATAGGGTATGCACTCATCAAAGGACATGGCGATGTCACTGTGGATATCCATTTGGATGGCAATGCTTTTTTCTGGAGAAAGAAAGAGTGATAAGCCATCTAAGTGTGACTTAAAGGTCACACCTTCCTCCTTTATCTTTCTGACATCAGCTAAAGAGAAGACTTGAAAGCCACCACTATCGGTTAGTATTGGCCCGTCATAGTTCATAAACTTATGTAGACCACCTGCTTTTTTGATGACATCTTCGCCAGGTCTAAGCCACAAATGATAGGTATTGGAAAGGATTATCGAGGCGCCGATATTCTTGATGTCTTCAGGTGCTAAGAATTTAACGGTTGCCTGAGTACCGACAGGCATGAAGACCGGGGTATCAACTATCTTGCCAAAGACGTTTAGTTTACCAAGGCGGGCCTTAGACTCAGCATCCTTATGTATACACTCATAGCGAAAGTCTTTCATCGGCTCAATCATAGCATAATGTCGTGTTATAATTAAGGGGTGAAATCAAAAGAGATTAAGGCCTATAACCTACCTAGCGAAAGGCGTATCATCTACCGTATGGAGACTAAGCCCTACATCTTATTGGGGGCTCTTTTGTGTCTTGGTATCATTACCTTCAAATTCAACAGCATGTTGGCGATAGTGATTAGTGCGACAATGACTTATGCCATCGTTATCTTGCCAACGAGAATATTACTAGACTTTACGGAGTTTTATCTTGTCATGTATAACCGTGGTTCTAAGAATGACTGCATCATGATTTACTACGATGAGATTGTATCTTGGCGCTATCGCAAGGGAACGCTAGAAGATGAGCTCAGCATAGAACTCATTGATGGTAGTATTGAGCGAATTGAGTGTTTTAATCGCTATAAGGTAAGAAAACTCTTAGGTGAATTAGCTCCTAGTAAAGAGCGACGTCGCAAATGAAGATAGTTGCCATAGACTTTGAGACAGCTAATACTAGTCCAGTCTCAGCAATAAGCTTGGGCGTTGTAATCTATGAGGATGGCGAGATAGCTAATGAAGAGGTCATCTATTTTTGTCCACCACCCGAGTATCAAAACTTTACCTTTACCTATATCCATCGCATGACTTTAGACGATGTCATAGATAAACCCCACTTTGATTACTACTATGCCAAGCTAAGAGAGTGGTTTTCTGATGGTGTCTTAGTAGCTCATAATGCCCACTTTGACATCGGTGTACTTAATGCCTGTTGTGATTACTTTGGTTTGGCGCGATTTTCTAATACTTATATAGATACTGTTAGGATTGCCAGAAGAGTATATCCAGAGCTTACAAATCATCGCTTAGACACTGTCAGTAAACATCTAGCGATAAACCTAGATCACCATGAGGCACTTAGTGATGCCTATGCTTGTATGATGATATTACTGGATGCCATGGGTGAGGTTGGTACCTATGATTTAGATACCTTTTTAGCTACACTACAGTTACGCTATCAGCGTTGACTTTGAATCCGAA
>CAZXIB010000071.1:0-5763 GCA_964639815.1 uncultured Thomasclavelia sp.
TACTATTTGAACAGTCGACATGTATTTATTATACAACTTTATTCTTCTAGCAACATACTAAATTACGAAATTCTACTCATCTTCGTTTTCCGTATAGTCAAAAAGAATGGAATAGCGTTTATAGTCGTCTTTTTTATCATGGAATGAGAGCGCACCTGAGAATAGACGCAGGCCAGCAATCGCAAAGATAATCAAAACAATCAAAGAAAGGTAATCATTGAAATTCTCTAACACAGTTATACCTCCTCGTGTAAGCGTTGAAACAAGGCCCTAGCAACTTCTTTTGGCAAATCTTCTTCTAATTCAGCTAGCGATAAAGCTTCGATATTGCGTATGGACTTGTATTTGCGAAGTAACTTAATGCGCCTTTTCTTGCCTAAACCTTTTACGCCGTCAAGTTTAGATGCATAGACATTCTTTTGCCGTAAGCGTCTATTATAAGATATCGCAAAACGGTGTACTTCATCTTGCATTGATGCCAAAAATAAGAATATCAAACTTCTAGCATCTATATCTATCATAACACCATCGCTATTAAGAAGGTACGATGTATTGTGATGTTCATCCTTGCCAAGGCTTACGACCTTTATATCCATACCTAGACTGTCTATAACTTCAATTGCCACTTTTAATTGATTATAACCACCATCGATGACGATGAGGTCTGGACGTTTTAAATCATCCTTTAAGACACGGAAATAACGACGATATATGACTTCATGCATAGATTTTAAATCATCGAAGGAATCTTCTAACTTATAGAGCCGGTACTCCTTCTTATTAGGTCTTAGGTCTTCGTAGACAACCATACCGGCAACAGTGGCCTTACCACCAAGATGGGAGTTATCAAAAACTTCTATGCGTCGCGGCACAAAGCCTAAGATATCGTTAAAGGATTTAGCGATATCGTCATAGTAGTTATCATCTTTTTTAATGATAGATAGACGCTGTTTTAGTTCAATACACGCATTTTCCCGCGCTTTTTTTAGCATTTGATAAGCAAAGCCCTTGGTGACACTAACGACATTAAGGTCTTCTAGAGCCCCACTTTCTACTTCTTTAGCCAAGATAAGTGTTTTTGGCGCTAAGTGATTTTGATAAAACTGATAGAGGTAAGAAACAAACTCCTCATCGCCATCACCATATAGATGGTCAACATGGATGTCTTTGGAAATGAGGCGGCCGTCCCTGATAAAAAGACCAACGATGGCAAGATAATTATCCTCTACATAGTAAGCAAAGGTATCAAAACTATCCTTGCGGTTGACCTGAACGGTCTGTCTATCAGCCGTGACATAATTGATGTCGTTTATGAGATCTCTATATTCTGCGGCCTTTTCGAACTCTTGTTTATCGGCATAATCTTGCATGACCTTCTTTAGCTCAAAGACCACCTCAGTATTATCGCCTTTTAGAAAACGACGTATCTTAGTCTTCATCTCAGCCATCTCAATCTTATCGACATCATACTTGCAATAGCCAAGACACTGGCCCATGTGATAGTAAAGACAGACTTCCTTACCTAGAGTTTTACATTTTCGCGTTGCAAAGACCTTATTGATGAGGTCACAAGTGCGCATAGCTGCTGTAGCATCAGGAAATGGGCCAAAAATCTCTCCACGATACTTGGTCTTTTTAGAAATTCGCATATAGCGACAATATGGTATATCGCCACCTTCTAATAAGATATAAGGATATGAAGCGTCATCTTTAAAGATGATGTTGTATTTGGGGTCATATTCCTTGATAAGATTGTATTCTAAAATCAGCGCTTCTTTTTCGCTACTAGTCACAATGTAGTCAAAATCAGCAATCTCCGAGACTAGCTTAGTCGTCTTATAGTCGTGACTACCCTTGAAGTAGGAATTAACACGATTCTTTAAGTTTATAGCCTTGCCGACATAGATAATGGCACCACTTTTATCTTTCATCTGATAGGAGCCGGGTTTTCGTGGTAACGTCGCCAGTTTCTGTTTTAAAACTTCGTTCATTTTAATTCCACAACCGTCAAATTAGACCCACCTTCATAGCTGTCGCCATAGTGAAAAGACTTGACGTAAGACTGCTGTTTGAGGCAATCGGCAACCGCTGCTTTTAAAACACCTGTCCCACTGCCATGGATAATCTTTACCTGCTTTAAGCCACTACCAAAGGCCTCGTCTAAAAAACGCAACAAAGTATCAATGGCCTCATCCTTGCGCATACCAACTAAGACTATTTCACTTTTAGCGCGCTTATAACTTCTCTCGGCACGAGCCTTTTTCTCCTCTCTTGGAGCTTCACTAGCTTCTAAATCATCTACCCTAGTCTTGACCATGACGCCGCGAACATCGACAGTGACTGCATTCTTCTTAGTCGCGGCAATGATTCCAACTTGCCCAGTTGATATAATCTTTACAGCATTACCCTCTTTTAGCTCTAGTGGTATAACTTCTTTATATTCACTCTTTAAATCCTCAAGTTTTTCTTCGACCTTTTCAAGATTGGTCTTTGTGGCTTCAGTTTTTAATGCAGTGACGATATCTCTTGCCTTCTGTTTTTGTCTTTCTAGGTAACGTTCAGCCTTTACTTTAGCTTTAGCAAATAATTCATCCTCACTTTCTTGGAATTCTTTTAGTTGTAGTTCTAACTCAGCTTTCTTAACTTCAGCTTCTTGTAGTAAAATATCAACTTGTTCTTTTTGTAAAGCTAGTTCTGCTTGTCTTTGTTCGAGGATTTTAAGCATGCGTTCTTCTTCGCTTTGACTAAAGACAAGAAGTTCTCTAGCTTTTAAGATGAGGTCTTTATCATCGATATAGCGCATAGCGATATCTAGGGCATTGGAATTACCGAAGCTATTTTCAAGGTAGCGAAAGGTTGGCACCAGTCGCTCTTGGTCAAACTCTTGAGCAGCTAATAAGACTCTTTTATCGCTCATCGCAAATTCTTTTAGTTTATTAAAGTGCGTCGTTACGACAAATGTTGCCCCGAGCTTAGTAAACTTATCAATAATGGCTAAAGCTAATGCCTCGCCTTCTTTGGGGTCGGTCCCCGAGGCAATTTCATCAATTAAGATGAAAGATTTAGAAGTGGCCTTAGCTATAATCTCATTTAGGGCGACTAAACGAGCCGAGAAAGTACTTAAAGAGTCAAGTATCGATTGCCCATCATCGATATCAGTAAAGATGGCATCGTACAGCGGTATCTTAGCTTCATCAGCTACTATCGGTATGCCTAAATAGGTCATGATAACACTTAGTGCCATAACCTTTAGTGATACGGTCTTACCACCAGTATTAGAACCAGATATGATAATGCCTTTTATAGGCTCTAAGATATGGTAATCATTGTGGACAACTGACTGCCTCTCTAATAAAGGATGAGCAACCCGTTTTAATACAAAGTCTCCTTCAGATATCTCCGCTAAGATACCATCATTTTCAATGCCAAAAGATGCTTTGGCAAAGATGGCATCAAGATACATGATGGAATCTAGGTTGCTAGTCATCGTAGCTGTATAACGACTAGCCTCGTAAGATAGATAAGTTAATATCGAGCGTATCTCTTCCTCAATGGCTATGTATGTCTCATTGAGGCGATTATTGAGTTCGACAAAGACCTTTGGTTCTACATAAGTAGCTTGACCTGAAGCACTCGTGCCATGCGCATAACCATCGTATTTATTCTTATCGGTATTGCGCACTAAAAAACAAGTTCGACCATCACGTTTATAGACAACTGCTTCCTGCAAAGAATTCTGTTGGTTGCGTAGAAACTGTTGGGCCCTTTCAGCGATATCTTTTTCGATGTCTGTCGCCTCTTTATATAATTCAGTAAGTCTTGCCGTAGCATCCTTTCTTATATCACCACCATCATCAATGTAGTGTTCAAGTAAATCAATTAACTCATCACTATAAGAAAGTGACACTAAAAAATCACCAATATCAGCCTCTTTAAAGACAGAGCCTAAATCTTTTATCGCTCGCTTTACTTGGATGTGATGATAAGCTATTGTCTTTAGCTCTTTGCCGGTTAGAGTTAGTTGTTTTTCAAGAGTAGTGATAAGACCTGTAATATCATCAAACTCACTAAAGCTATAACGCAAGTTATCCTTTAGGTAGTTCATAGCCTCCTTGGTGTATAGAAGGTTACGTCTTATAACTAAAGGATTATATGATAATTCTTGGTTTACGATGTAAGATTTGGCCTTAGTGAAGGTGCATAAACCTGCTACCTTAGCTAAGAGTGCATCAAGTTCGAGGTCTTTGAAGCAATCATTCATCAAAGACTCCTATCTCAATTAGCCAGTTTTCAACTTGATCGCGATACTCATCAAGCGAACCCAAACTCTCCCCATCAACATAGTTATCAATATTATCCGTCACTAAGGCAATGACTTTATCGCCCAGGGCAGTAAATGGTTTGATGATAGTTCCCTCACGTATGTCGCTACCATTAGTAAATAGTGGTGTCAATAAAAGTATTGAGCAAATCGAGACCCAGATATAACCGTTAAGTGCACCAGTGATAAGCCCACCAACAGCATTAAGTCCGCCTATTATAGGTATGTGCTTAACGCGTTTAAAGAGGGCAAGTAATATGGCGAAGATAATCTTCAAAGCCAAAGTTACGATAAAAAACCAAGCAAAATTATTGAGAGCGTAATTAGCGACTACTTCAACTATTGTCTCTTCCCCTGTGAAAATCTGTATGTGATTAGCTAAGATTGGCGAGATAAGCCATGCAATAATTAAAGATAAGCCAAAAGACACTAGACTAAAAAGTTGGTATATAAAACCTCTTTTAAAGCCGATTATAAGTGAAATCAAAACAATTAAAACAACTAAGACATCTATAAGTATGAATAAGCTTTCAGATAAAGTCATAAATATCTCCCCTTAATAACTATGATATTATATCATACATGAACAACATTAGCTTGAAACTATCACAAGAGCAGATAGATGAGCTAGTAGCTAAGTACAAGGACTACATCTGCCCTTCCCCTTCTGCTTACATAGAGTTTTTTATAAAGACGCCAGATGGCACAACGATATCTATATATTCTACTGGCAAGGTCTTACTACAGGGCGAGAATGCCCACTATCACGTCGTCGACACCATAAAACAAAACAATGCACAAGCCGGCTCTGATGAAGTTGGAACAGGTGATTACTTTGGGCCGGTATGTGTCTGCGCCTGTATAATCGAAGAAACTGATTACGATTTTATGGCGAATATGAAGATTGGTGACTCTAAGCAAATCGACGACAAATATATCTTAGAGATTGGCGAAATACTCATGGACAAGCTCAAACATTCCCTACTAATCTTAGAACCGATTAAATATAACGATGTGCATAAAAAATATAATCTCAATGCCATCAAAGCCATCATGCACAATCAAGCTTATATCAACCTAAAGAACAAAGGATACAAGATACCTAGTGCCTGCTATGTCGACCAGTTTGAGCCAAAGGAAACTTACTTCAGGCGCCTTGTTGACCAAAAAGAGGTCTTCCATGAACTAGCCTTTACAACTAAAGCCGAAAGCAAGTACCTAAGCGTCGCAGCTGCCAGCATCATCGCTCGCTATGCCTTTTTAAAGCAGATGAAAGCTATGAATGAACACTATGGTCTAAACTTCCCCTTTGGTGCTAACCCCATCGTAACTAAAGCCGCAGCTGACTTCATGAAGAAATATGGTAGAGATAGACTGAAAGAAGTCGCTAAACTACACTTTAAAAACACCGAAGAAATTACATCCTATCTATAAAAGACTGG
>CAZXIB010000072.1:0-5683 GCA_964639815.1 uncultured Thomasclavelia sp.
CTTAAGTCCACTCTTTGTACACTTCACGCCTATGACCCACAGACAAGGCGAGGATGATGAGTTTGTTATCGTCTATCTGACAGATAAGGCGGTAGTTACCTATCCTATACCGCCATTGTCCGCTTCTGTTCCCCATCAACCTTTTTCCTTGTCTTCGTGGGTCTTCTGTTCCTTCAAGGTTCTTGTTCATCCATGACCTGATGATCTTCTGTGTGTACTTGTCAAGTTTTCTAAACTCCCGTTGGAAACGGAGAGATAACTCGACCTCATACTTCACTATCCAACTCCTTCCAGAAATCAGCAATAGGGGTAGACTCGCATCCGCTATCAAGATACTCTTGATAGGCTTCCTCTGCGACAATCACGTCATATTCATCCTCTATCCGTTCAAACAGCGCCCGCTTGAACGCTTCCCCGAGCGATAAAGAATGCACCTTCGCATAGCTCTCCGCCAGCGCCTTTTCCTCTTTCGACAATCTGATAGAAAATGCCATTTCTTCAATTCCTTTCTCTTTATATAGTACATTATACTACATATTCCCGAAAAAACCAGATGATCTTTGAACTCTTTATAGGCCATGGCGGATCCACAGCGGTCTTTAAAACAGATCAGTGTACCTCGGATCCTATCTCGCACAGATTATACCAGTTCCGGCAATCCTTAAGAACATGGTATAGGAACATATCCTAAAAAGTGCAGATTACGCTAGCTTCAGTGATCCTTAATGATTGTTATCTCTATATCAAACAACGATATAAATAGAGGCAGCCAAATAGCTGCCCCCCGTACTTTTAGTTACGTTATGTTTCTTATAGGCCCCTATCAAAGTCAATCTCAAACAGGTCTCTTGGGAAGTTAGTTAGAAACTCGGCTCCTTCTTCTGTAACTAGTATCATGTCTTCGACTCGCATATAGCCTTCATTAGGAAAGAACATCTTTGGTTCACTACAGAATATCATTCCCGGTTCTAAAATTAGGTCGGCATCATTTCTTAACCATGGCATTTCATGAACCTCTGTGCCAATGTGATGGCCATTACCACCTTCTTCCTCACGTTTAAAACGCAGATACTCATAGTAACCTAGCTCTTCAGCTTTATCACAGATATAGCCATATAAGTCACCAAAGCGTGTCTTATGGGGTACAATCTTTGAAACCATATAGACTTGTGCTGCTTGCAAAGCTTCATAGCCCTTCTTTACAAGCTCTGGCGCCTTACCATAGTAGACCGTCCTTCCCCAATCCGAACAATATCCCCGATCCATATAACCGATATCAAAGGCTATCATCGTTCCTTCTACTAGCTTCCTTTCGTTCTCAAATGGTTCAATGGTTTTGGCATTATCGGTATTTCGCGTCTTAAAACCACAAGTTGGCGAGAAGGATAAGTCTTGGATGCCATGCATAAGACCATAGTCAACAATCATCCGCTCAGCCTGCCACATCGTCATACCAGGCCTTAGATTCTTACAGACATACATGACGGCATCGTCGGTAAACTTAGCGAGTTTGCGCATAAGGGCAATCTCCTTATCGTCTTTGATGCGTCTGATATCTTCAAAGATGGTATCGACTACGGCTGTTTCAATAGATGAGTCAATATGACTAAGCGTCTCTTTTATCCACTTATCACATTCTCTACTGATGCCAATCTTCTTACCAGTAACGATATGTGATAGCTCATCTTCAAATTGATCCATATAGCTTACAACGACATCGTTAATGATAGCGTCAAGCTTATCCTTGTGCTTAGGAATGGTCAGTATTGTAGACTTACCATCACTAGATACAAAGATTAAAGCTTCAGGCATTATTGAAGCACCCGATATTTCAGCATCACTATTCATGGCATTCCTTTGCCATAAGCAGGAATGCGATTCAGATAGGTACTGAAAATTTGGGCCTAAGGCCAATAAGACACCATCAAGTGCTTGCTTGTGGATGGCCTTTAAACATCTTTCTCTTCTTTCACTTAACATTTTAGTCTCCTTTTATGTGTTAGGATTGCAGTCTATCCCTTAAGATACTTATCCATCCAAGCGGTAATCTCTTCAATTCTTCTTAGTCTATGAGTAGGTTTACCACTGCGTGATAGTTCATGGTTTTCGCCTTTAAAACCACAAATTTTAGTATCAACTCCCTTCCACTTCAAAGCCGAGAATAGTTGTATCGCTTCAGGAAAGGGACAGCGATAGTCTTCTGTCGAGTGGATGAATAGTGTCGGTGTAACAGCATTTGCAACATACTTAAGCGGTGAGCGTTCCCAGAAAAGCTCAATAGCTCGCTCATCTAAGGGGATGCCATTTTCATAAGTCGTATCATAAGAGTAGTCAGAATAGTAGAAGTCGGCGACCCTATTTGATATTGAGCGTTGAGAAGCAGCACACTTAAAACGGTCAGTATGAGTGATAATCCAGTTAGTCATATAGCCACCATAAGAGCCACCGGTAACGCCAAGACGTTTAGAATCAATATTGGGATATCTCTTTAGTACTTCATCAGTAAACTTCATGATGTCATCATAGTCTGTTGAGCCATAGTGTTTTAGATAATCGGCAAAATCATCACCTCGCCCATCAGAACAATGCGGATTTAAAAAGAAGACAAAGTAGCCTCTAGAAGCCCAATATTGCATCTCGTGATAGAAGACTTCACCATATGCCGTCTTAGGCCCACCATGGATATCTAAGATAGCCGGATAAGTCTTATTGGGATCAAAGTCATATGGTTTTAAGACCCAACCACGAATATCATCGACATTGAAAGAACTCAACTTCTCCGGTATCGCAACATACCTGTCGGCTAAGACTGCGCTGTTGATATTACTGATTTGAACGATTTCTTCTTCGACCTTATATAGCTCCTGCAGCTTCATATCTTTCATAGCGATGATGTAGAGGTCATCGCCTATAAAAGTCATATCATCGACAGAACCTTCGAAGTTCGTTACAAATGTCAGCTCTTCGCCATCAAATCTATTGACGACACTTCTTTCTTCAACCGTATTCAAGATATATAGGTCACCATCCTGTGTAATAGCGCTAGTAGTCTTGCCATAGCGACAGTCAGAGCCAACCGTATTCCAAAACATGTACTCCGTCTTATAGACAAGTTCTAAGCTGCCATCACAAACCTTATAAAATGACTTACCACTGATACAGGTATCCTCAGAAGCCAAAGCATAGACCTCATCGTGAATCATCACAAGACGAGTGATAAACATATCTTTATTGTCGTACATCAATGTAAGTTCATCATTGGTCACATCATAGACATATATCTTTGACCACATGAGCTTCATTGACTCATAGTCATTGGCTAAAAGATAAATCTTGTCGTTTCCTATAATTACATCCTCCACATCCATAGTCGGCGGAGTAATCCTCTTTATCTCTAAGCTCTTCTTATCGACGATGAAGGCGGCATTACGCGTCCCATTAATAAAGCCTGTTCCATTGAAGTAGAAGGGATATTCATCGAGGATAAGATAGTCTTCATCAGCTTTACGCTTCTTGTGCCAGTCTTCTTTAGCCTTTTTATCAAAGCTATAGAAGTCTGGTGTATCGCAGTCTATACTAGCTCGTACAAGATAATAATCATCATCAATAGATGTGATAGACCCTACCGATAAAGGCAGGCTAAATACCTTCTTTAGACCGTCATCCAGGACATAGACGACCGTCTCATCCTTCTCTTCTTCTTTTAAAATCATGATTTTATCGTCTATAAGCGCATACTTCACCCGTTTATCCTCATAGATGATTTCGTCAACCTTTGTGTCAGGATTAAAGGCATGTAGACGTTGTGTATAATCGTTATTTTCGATATCTGCTAGTGTATCAACAAATAGTAGCTTATCACCTAGACCATTAAGTGCTGACAAATAGCGATATCGCAACATCAATTCAAGTTCAATAGGTTTCATATATCCTCCCTACCCCTTGCCATATAAGTCTCTATTTCTTCGATAGTCTTAGGAATACCGCTTGATAAGATTTCTGGCTTATCATCAGTAACTAGTAATGTATCCTCAATCCTAATGCCGATGGCCTCATCATCAAAGTAAAGACCAGGCTCTAAGGTAAACATAGTATTAACCTCCAAGATAGCTTCTGGCTCATCTCCAACATCGTGGGTATCAAGGCCTATATAGTGACCAGAACCGTGGAAATAGTAATAATCTATCTCACTCAATTCTTTAATCTTTCCAAGCTTTTGAAGCTCCTCAGCCATAACTTTTTTGGAGATATACTGTAACTCATTTTTGACCTGTCCTTTGACTGAGAGACTTTCAGCAACCTCCAAACCCTTAAGCACAACGTTATACAAATCTCTTTGACGACTAGTGAACTTGCCATTTACAGGATAAGTGCGTGATACATCAGCGCAATAAAGGTCGTATTGAGCACCTAAATCAAAGAGTATCAAGTCACCATCTTTAGTCGTGGCATCATTTTCCATGTAGTGCATATAACAAGCATTCTTACCCGTAGCAGCGATAGTAGTAAAAGCGGGTGTTTTGACACCATTACTCTTAAGCACAAAGTCATAATAAGCTTCTATCTCATATTCCTTCATCCCCGGCTTCATATGACTTAGCATATTCTTAACAGCCACCTCCGTTATCTTACAAGCCTTGCGATGTGCCTCTATCTCTTCTGGCTCTTTTATCGTCCGCATTTTCGCAACGATAGAAAAGGCATTATGACAGTGCAAATATGGATAGGCTTTTAGTAGTTGGTTTGCCAAATCGACTTCTTCGTTTAACGGATACGACATTCGCCATTTGACGACATCTATGTACATATTCTTGATGTCATTGTTAAAAAGTAGACGCGATATGACATCTTCAAACTGTTCTTTTGCCATGATGGTGTCTATGCCACTACTCTCTTTCAGCCATGTTAAATCAAAATGTTTTCCCGACCATCTAACTTCCCGCTCTGTAGGCATGTGCATAAACAAGTACTCGTTGACTATACCATTGACCTTAGTCATAAGTAACATAGCCTTTTCAACCTTTAAACCTGTTAGATAGACAAAGTTACGATAAGGTTCAAAAGGAAAAGTTTGATCAAGTGATGACTCTTTGGCTTGGCCACTACACACGAAGTAAAACGATGCCTCTGACATTGACTCAGCTAACTCTTTACGCTTTTTAACGTAGAAAGTCTTATCAAGCATATACTACTGTCCCCCTATATGTAAGATTTACATAGCTTTGAAATTTCTTTCAAGTATGATGAATCAATTTTAATACAGGATTATCATATTCTTCAACACAAAGTGCCCGCTGATTGCAAGTAAACTATTCCCGTTACACATAGGAAAGCTATAAGTCTTTAACAAGTCAAAAAACGCCACAGGCTTGTACCCATGACGCTATAATCTATCAATACCTTACAAGATACTTATCTAACTCCCACTGACTGACACTAGTGCGATAGTCATCCCATTCACGCTCTTTTCCTTCAATATAACTTGACGCAACGTGAGGACCTAGTGCTTCTAATACCACAGCGTCCTGTTTCATGCATTCTATAGCCTCTTTAAGACTGCCGGGTAGACTTTCTATGCCACTAGCAATTCTAGTGGCATCATCCATTTCAAAGATGTTTTCCGTTATTTCTGCTGGTACGCCCATTCCTTTTTTAATGCCATCAAGGCCAGCAGCTAAGCATA
>CAZXIB010000073.1:0-5675 GCA_964639815.1 uncultured Thomasclavelia sp.
TCTATGCTGTATGGGCAATTGATGAAAATGGTGATGATATACCTGACTACGAGCAAGATAGGTATTATGTGAACTATGATGCAAATGGTGGCACTAGTGATAATGTACCTGTTGATGAAAATGGCTATCTTCCAGGAGTAGAAGTTACCCTTGATACAGAAGTAACAGACGCTGATCTTAGTACCAATTCTGAGAGTGACGATGTAGTTTTCATTGGATGGAGCACGGTTAGCACTTATAGTAAAGAAGCCGAAAGTGAAACTGAGAAAGAGGCTGAAAGCGAAACCGAGAAAGATGCTGATGATACGGAGTCCGAAGAGACTGAAAGTGAAAAGGAGAGCGAGACCGAAAGCGGACCGATATCTGGATTTGCAGACCCCGAAGTTACTTACAGTATTGAAACTCTCAAAATTTATGAAGATACTACCGTCTATGCTGTATGGGCAGAAGACATCAACAACAACATCATTGCTGACTATCTAGAAACAAGATATAGCGTGAACTATTACTACAACTATGCTGACGATTCTACCGCTACATATAAGGTTGATAGTGGACATCTCGTACTTATGTCTACTGAACTTGAAGAAACCGCTGATAGTGATATCGCAACTGATTCTAGTGGTGATGGAATGGTATTTATTGGCTGGAGTACAAGTGATGAGTACAGTACAGGAAACTTACTAGCTTCAGAACCTGCTGAAGGTCTCATCATTACCGAAGTTACCTTCAGTGTAGAAGCAGATATCAATGTCTATGCTGTATGGGCTGTTGATGAAAATAACGATGAAACACCCGATTATCTACAATACACCATCACCTTTAACGCCGGAAGCTACGGTGTATTGATAGATGAGGATGGTGAGGAACAGACATCTATCACATACAGTATCGCAAATACTTATTATGGCACTGCACTTAATAGCTTAGTACCAACAGTAGAGGCTAATAATGGCTATGCCTTAATGGGATGGAGAGACAGCGATGGTAGAATCTATTCGAATTCGGCTATTAAAGCCTTACCTATCACAGGTGATATGACATTTACTGCGGTGTATTCAGCTTCCTATGGTGGATCATCGGGCTCAACTGATACAGAAACGACTGATGACGTTGAAATGCCCGACCTCCCAGATAGCATCACGGTAATAATACCTGAGACATCTACGAGATGGGCTGATAGTACTTATACAGAAGTCAGTGATGCCAACTGCATTATCAACTTTAGCGCTGTACGAAAACGTCTATTTCGGTAATTCTCAGTAGTATTTGATGGGCAAGTCATCCTTGCCCATCAACTTATTAGGCTGTCTAATATTGTTCTAGTTATAGAATGTCTAGTGACTATTTAGTCATTGATACATTGACTAGAGTATAAAACATCGGATAAGAGGGCAACGAGCTCGAATCTTACATAGATGCTTGCATGCCAGGCCTTGCCTAGGTATACTTTAATGGACGGAGAAAAGAAGAAAAGTCAAGACTGTGACAGATAGAGACATCTTTGATTGCTGGAAGGGGATGCGTAGGTCTTGATATGAGTCATCTTGGAGTCGACTGCTGAATTAAGTAGGTGTGTCCGTATATCTGCGTTAAAGATTAACGAGGTCGCTA
The DNA here is from genome assembly GCA_964639815.1 of uncultured Thomasclavelia sp. Taxonomy (GTDB): domain Bacteria; phylum Bacillota_I; class Bacilli_A; order Erysipelotrichales; family Erysipelotrichaceae; genus JAHHTG01. The sequence continues at coordinate 1,615 of CAZXIB010000073.1, forward strand.
TTGCGATGAAATAAGGTGGTAACACGATAAAGTCGTCCTTTGGGGCGTTTTTTTATTAGGAGGAGCGCGATGTTAGAGACAAAGTATGATTTTAAGAAAGTAGAAGAAGGTAAGTATGACACTTGGTTAGCTAGAGGTTATTTTAGTAGTGGTGATATGAGCAAAAAGCCATATTGTATAGTCATACCACCGCCAAATGTAACTGGCAAATTACATTTAGGTCATTTTATGGATAACAGTATCCAAGACCTCTTGGCTCGCTATCACAGATTAAAAGGCTATGATGTCTTATGGGTACCAGGCATGGATCATGCTGGTATTGCTACCCAAGCCAAGATTGATGAGCGTCTTAAATTCCAAGGTATTTCAAGGTATGATATTGGTCGCGAGGCATTCTTAGAGAAGGCTTGGGAGTGGAAGTCTGAATACGCTGACCACATCCATAAACAGTGGGCCACTATTGGTATATCTGTCGACTACAACAAAGAACGATTTACCCTTGATGAGGGCCTATCTAGGGCTGTTCAGAAGGTCTTTGTCGACTACTATAACGAGGGGCTTATCTATCAGGGCCTTCGCATCATTAACTGGGATCCTGAAGCTAAAACAGCCCTCAGCAACGTCGAAGTCATTCATAAAGAAGTAAATGGCAAGATGTATTACTTCAAGTACAGAGTCTGTGACAGTGATGAGTCCTTCGAAGTAGCCACTACAAGGCCTGAGACCATGTTTGGTGATGTCTGCGTCGTCGTTAATCCAAACGATGATAGACTAAATCACTTGATTGGTAAGAAGTGCATTAATCCGGCTAATGGTGACGTATTACCGATTATAGGCGACGAGTACATTGATATCAGCTTTGGTAGTGGAGCGATGAAGTGCACACCGGCCCATGACCCTAATGACTATCAGATTGCCATAAGACATAATCTAGAAATGCCACTTTGTATGAATGAAGATGGGACGATGAATGAATTAGCCGGTGAATTTAAGGGTCTTGACCGTTTTGAGTGTCGCGAGAAAATCGTCGAAAAGATTCAAAACGATGGCAATTTCATCAAGGCAGAAGACATCGTTCACAGTGTCGGCCATTCTGAGCGTACTGGCGTCATGATTGAGCCATACCTTTCTAAACAGTGGTTTGTAAAAATGAAACCTCTAGCTGATGCTGTATTAGAAGCACAAAAGGATGAAAATGAGAAGATAAACTTCTATCCCAAACGTTTTGAGAAGATATTTGCGCAATGGCTTGAAAACATTGAAGACTGGTGCATCTCTAGACAAATATGGTGGGGTCATCGTATCCCTGTTTGGTATCACAAGGAGACTGGTGAAATATATTGTGCAATGCAACCACCACAAGACATCGAAAATTATAGACAAGATGAAGATGTCTTAGATACTTGGTTTTCTAGCGCCTTATGGCCCTTTAGTGTCCTCGGTTGGCCTGATAAGACAGAAGATTTAGAGCGTTATTTCCCAACTTCTTGTATGGTTACCGGTTATGACATAATCTTCTTTTGGGTTGCTAGGATGGCCTTTAGTGCCCGCCATTTCTTAAACAAGGTTCCATTTAAAGACTGCTTTATTCATGGTTTAATCCGTGATGAGAAGGGACGCAAGATGTCTAAGTCTCTTGGTAATGGCATCGACCCTAATGATGTTGTCACGACTTATGGTTGTGACGCTCTTCGCTATAACATCCTTACGTCAACGGCTCCAGGTCTAGACACTAACTATTCAACCCAACGTCTAGAAGCAGCTTGGAACTTCATCAATAAGCTCTGGAATGCCGCAAGATATGTCCTAATGTGTAAAGAAGATGCTGAAGTTAAAGAAGACATTAAGCCAAAGAGTGACATTGACCATTGGATTTTAAAGCGTCTTAATGAAACGATAACGCAAGTTTCTAGCAATATCGAGCGCTATGAATTCGGTATCGCTGGTAATGAATTAAACGACTTCATATGGGACGACTTCTGTTCAAACTATATTGAGTTCTCTAAGTCTAGTCTAACTGACCCTGATTTAGCCCAGAACACTAGAGAAGTGCTCCTTTATGTATTGGATAAGATTGTCATTATGTTGCATCCATTTATGCCCTTTGTGACCGAAGAGATATATCAAGCATTACATGGTGAAGAAGCCTCGGTTGTTATAGCTGAGTATCCAAAGGTTGTAAGTGGTATCGATGATAAGAAGGCTGAAAATGTCCAGACGCTCATTGCCATCATTAAACTGGTTAGAGAGTTACGCAGTGAGAATGATATCAAGCCAAGTAAAGACTTACACATGGTAGCTACGCTGTCTTTTGACCTTGATGAAGGCTATAAGTCCCTGTTAAGGCGTATTTGCCATGTCGAGGTGGTTGAAAGTTTAGAAGGGGAGACGACTGTTAGACCAGTAGGTGAAGAAAAGGTTGAATTTGCCCTAAATGAGATAGTTGATGTCAAGGCAGAAATCTTAAAGATAGAAAAGGAATTAAGCGATTTAGAAGCGGAGCTAGCCCGTAGTGCCAACATTCTAAATAACCCTAATTTCTTAAACAAGGCTCCAGTTTCTAAAGTTGAAGAAGAAAAGCGCAAGCAAGTCTCCTATCAAGCTTCATATGATACGCTTAAAATGAAGTTAGATGAGCTTAAGAAAGACTGATAGAGTACTACTATTATGTTAGAATACCGATAAGGAGGAAGTATGAGCACAAAATACGTATACATGTTTACCGAAGGCGATGGTAGTATGCGTGAGCTTTTGGGTGGTAAGGGCGCTAACTTAGCCGAAATGACTAGCTTAGGCATGCCTGTCCCCCAAGGTTTCACAATCACTACCGAAGCCTGCAACCGTTATTATGAGGACGGTGAGAAGATTGCTCCAGAGATAATGGATCAAGTCAGGGCGGCCAAGGCCAGGCTTGAAGAAATTTCAGGCAAGGGATTAGGTGATAAGGAAAACCCTCTATTAGTATCAGTAAGATCTGGTGCTAGAGCATCTATGCCCGGTATGATGGACACCATCTTAAACCTCGGCATCAACGACGAGGTAGTTGAAACGATTGCTAAGCGGACTGGTAATTCCCGCTTTGCCTATGATTCTTACCGTCGTTTTATTCAAATGTTTGCTGATGTTGTCATGGGCCTACCTAAGAGCGAGTTTGAAGTCATCATTGACGAAATGAAAGAAAGAAAAGGTGTCAAGCTCGATACCGAACTGGACGCCGAAGACCTCAAAGAGATGGTTGTTCGCTTTAAAACTTTCTATCATGACAATCTGCACGAAGACTTTCCAACTGACCCCGATGTTCAATTAGAAAAGGCTATTGAAGCTGTCTTTAGATCTTGGGAAAACCCCAGAGCCATCTATTATCGTAAGATGAATGATATCCCATCATCTTGGGGTACAGCTGTTAACGTGCAGATGATGGTCTTTGGCAACATGGGCGATGATTGCGGAACAGGCGTTGCCTTTACTAGAAATCCTGCAACCGGAGAAAAGGCCTTATTTGGTGAGTTTTTAATGAACGCCCAAGGTGAAGATGTCGTTGCTGGTATTCGCACACCGCAAACCATTGACCACCTAAAAGAGGTCATGCCGCACGCTTACGATGATTTTGTAAAGATTTGTAATACACTTGAACACCACTACCACGACATGCAAGATATGGAGTTTACAATCGAAGGTGGTAAGTTATACATGTTACAGACGCGCAGCGGCAAACGTACTGCAGCTGCGGCTTTAAAGATTGCCTGTGACTTAGTTGATGAGGGACTCATCGACACTGACCAAGCCATCATGATGGTTGACCCCAAGGCTTTAGACTCTCTTTTGCATCCCCAATTCGATGCAGAAGAGTTAAAAGCAGCCACTGTTATTACTAGTGGTTTAGCTGCTTCGCCCGGTGCTGCCTGTGGCGAGATTAGATTTACGGCTGAAGATGCGATTGAAGCCGCTAAAGAAGGTCATAAGGTTATCTTAGTAAGACTTGAGACTTCACCTGAAGACATTGAAGGTATGGCAGCATCTGAGGGCATCATGACTGTTCGTGGTGGTATGACATCGCATGC
>CAZXIB010000074.1:0-5625 GCA_964639815.1 uncultured Thomasclavelia sp.
AGGAGAAGAAGTCGATTTAGACTTCTGATAGAAGGATTTGTTGATATCGAAGGATATGATTTGCCTTGAGGCAAATCTAAAGGATAAGACAGAGATTGTCCACGCTGTTGGCGACTTAATGAATCAGGCGGGTAAGCTATTCGATAAAGAAGGCTATATAGAAGACGTATTTAAACGCGAAGAAGAGATATCTACAAATCTTGGTGATTATATCGCGATGCCTCATGCCCGCTCAGTTAATGTCAAAGAGGCAGGACTGGTCTTTATTCGTCTAAAGAATGAAGTAAAGTGGGGAGGAAATGACTCTCCGGTCAAACTAGTCTTCGGCATTGCTGCACCAAAGACGGGTGGCGATATACATCTAGAGATACTGGCAAAACTTGCAAGAAAACTGATATACGACGAATTTAAAGAGAAGCTCTTTAAAGCAGAAGCTAAAGAAGAGTTATTGGCGATTTTAGAAGAAGCTACAGGAGGTTTAAAGTGAAACTGGTGGCAGTAACAGCATGTGCTGCAGGTGTCGCCCATACCTTTATGGCTGCTGAGTCTATCGAGAAAGCAGCAAAGGAACGGGGTCATGAGATAAAAGTAGAAACACAGGGGGCACTAGGAATTGAAAATCGTATCACTGAAGAAGATATGGAGGGTGTCGTCGCAGCCATCCTTACAAAGGACATCCCTATCCGCGAAAGAGAAAGGTTTCAGGGTGTAAAAATCTTCAATGTGACATCAACAGCCTGTATTGCCAATGGTCCTAAGATTATTGAGGCTATCGAGCAACAATTGCAGTAGAATAGATTAAAAGGCAGAAGCCACTGACAAGTAAGCATTGGCTTCTGTTTCTAAAATTAGAAAAAGGAGAGAGAAGAAAATGAAGATAGGTATATTTGGATCGGGCGTAATCGTTACAGTAGCACTGAAGGCTATAGAAAGTATGAACGATGTAAGTTGTGAGGCCATGTGGTGTCGTGAGTGCGATATAGTTGACGCAAAGAAACTTCAGGAGGAATACCAAATCCCTAATTTATACACAGACACCGAGGCCTTTCTTGAGGATGAAAGTTTTGATACGGTCTATGTTGGACTAGTCAATAGTGCCCACTATGAATATACGCGAAAAGCTTTGGAGGCTGGAAAAAACGTCATTTGTGAAAAGCCCTTTACCGCTACAGGAAGACAGGCTAAAAAGCTGATTGAGATCGCAAAGGACAAGGGCTTATTCCTCTTCGAAGCGATTATGAGCCGCTACATGGATAACTATGATGAGATAGCTAGACAACTAGAAAAGATTGGTAAAGTTACTTTGATACAAGCTAACTATTCGCAATACTCTAGACGATTTGGAAGTTATTTAGAAGGTCAAGTACTACCGGCCTTTGACCCAGCGCTGGCTGGCGGTAGTCTATACGACATCAATCTCTATTGCATACAGTTTATTATGGGCTTGTTTGGTAGACCAAAAAGTGTCAACTATATGGCTAATATAGGCTTCAATGGTATCGATACCTCTGGTGCACTTCTTATGGATTATGGCGATTTCAAAGCCGTTGCCATAGGTGCTAAGGATTCAGATTCACCTATTCGCTGGGTAATTCAAGGTCAGAAAGGTTATATCGAGGTACAAAGCGGTTCTACCAAAGTGGAAAATGTCGTGTTGCAGATAAGAGGCGAAGAGCCAGTCTGTATTGATGTGAGTCCAGTTGGAAATGCCATGGTCAATGAATTCCACAAAATAGACGAGATTATGAAAAGAGGCGACTACGACCTCTGTTATGCCTACATGCAGAAAACACAGGATGTTATGGATGTGATGGAGATGGCAAGAAAAGAAGCGGGGATTCATTTTGACGCTGACGATGAAGTCATAGAATAGAACTAGCATCAAGATGATAAACGACAGCTTGATAGTAACAACCTATGGTAGTGGCAATGAGAATCGCGGAATAAAGATTATTGCCTGCGCAAATAATCAAGAGCGACAGTTTTTGCCTATTGATGGTAAGTGCAATTTTTGCCTAACGGTAAATGATTATCTGTACGCATCGGCGCAAAAGGAATCGTCTTGTTGTATGGTGGAGTATCGATACGAAAAGGGAAAATATATTCAAATAGGCTCTTATCCAACGCAGTATTTTTACTCTCACGGTGTCATCTATAAGGACAAGTTACTTTTGGCTAGCTTTTCAGATGGCATAGACGCCATTTATGATCCAAATCAACACAAGGAAATTGATTTCTACATTCACAAGAGAACAGGATATGAGATTAATGGAAGGTCGCATTATATCGGTGTTACCCAAGATAAAAGCCATGCCTTCTCCGTAGACAATGGCCTTCAGCAGATTTACTTGTACAAGATAGTCGATAGTAAATTTGTCCTCTGTGACATACGAGAGTTTTGGGAAGAGAATATCCGTTTGATGTCATATTCCTCTTTTTCTGATTGTTATTACATGAATACCGAAAAGACTAACCGAGTCTATGTGCTTGAGTACTCAGACGAGCGTTTTCATATCCGCTATGTCACTGATTTGAGCTACGAAGATGGTGCTTTTTCAGGGGCCAATGCTGTGTCTTCAGATGGAAAACATCTGTGTGTATCTATTAGAGGTGATGATATCCTTTACTATTTTGCGATTGAGCCGCACGGCAAACTGAAGTTACTGGATAAAGTGCACTGTAGCAAAATGCCAAGAGATGCCATTTTTAAAGGCGACAATTTATATGTGACCTGTACCAATGACAATGTCATCGAAAGATATGATGTTAAGGATGGTCGACTAAAAAAAGTCGAAGTGATACCAATTCATAAGCCCATTACTTTTGGACTTTAGATATGGGATTGGTTTATCTAGGGCAAAGCATTTTGATTTCAAATCCAGCCAAAGTGTTTACAGGCCTTCCAGATACCATCATCTACATTAGTTGCTGTTACATAGCTGGCTTTTTCTTTTAGGGCATCACAAGCATTTCCCATGGCAATACTTGTCCAACGCGAATCAAACATAATCATATCATTGTAGTCATCGCCAAAGACAACTACATCAGATAGGGGTGCTTTTAGATGTTCCATCATCTGCTCGATACCTTTATCCTTTTGGTCATGTTGAAAGGTCAAGTATTCTTTGACAAAACGCAAATTGCCAACAGTATCTTTTAGGGTTAGTAGATGTTCTTGTTCCTTTGGGATAGAGACATAGATTTTATAGATGGCCTCAAGGGCATCATAATCTAAATTGGGGTCGATGATGTATTCTGTAGGTTCTTGTCGCTCACCTACCTGTTTTATAAATAAATCATCCTTACTATAGACACAGATAGAATCATCTAACGTGAGTAGAAGACCATATCCTAGGCTTTCGGCTTGATGACAGATAGCCCTTATCCTTTCTAAAGGGAGGGGTATATTCTCTATTAGCTCATCATCAATGACTAATGCGCCTCCGCCACCGGCGACCATATTATGTAAGCCAACCTCTTCCATAAAGGCACGGGCTTTGTAATGAGCACGACCTGTGGCAATGGCAACAAAATGACCGTTTTCTTCAAGTTTGCGCAGGGTATCTAAGGCTGAAGGAACGATTTTTCTAGTCTCCCTTTCCGTCAAAGTGCCATCGATATCAAAAAAGAAATACTTCTTGTCCATATTTGCCTCCCAAATTGATTTTTAATCATCCGCTATATTCTAATGCATCGGTAAGTCTTCGTCTAGAAGATAACAGACCTTGAAGTTGAATATGTATATTGTCAGTTGTTATGAAATTTGACGCAAAAAGTGTCTAGAGACTATTGACAAGTCTAAAAAAGTCCTTTATATTGCAGCCATATCAACGAATAGGAAAAGTACTTTCAAAAGACCTGTTAGCGAGTCTGGTATGGTGGAAGCAGATCGGGGATATGAAAGGAAGCGCTCTTAGGAGATGTGTCATTGAACGTCTAGTAGGTGACACCGTAATGTCTGCGTTAAAGATTGAGGTGGCTCTTAAGAGCAATTAAAGTGGTACCGCGGTTTATTCAAGTCGTCTTTATGTGAGACGGCTTTTTTGTTTCTATTCGTTAGACAAGGAGGAGGGTTTTTGTGAAAAAGATTGTATTGGTTTTATTGTTGGTGTTATTGACACTATGTGGTTGTAGCAGTGGGGATACTGGCACAGATGAAGAAGTAGACTTCACTAGCGAGCTGTTAGAAGATGGTGTAATCTATGTTGGCATTTCGCCAGACTATCCACCATATGAGTCTATTGACGAATCAACAGGAGAGATTGTCGGATTTGATGTCGATTTAATGAATGCTATTGCTGAGATGATGGGACTAGAGGTTGAGTATCAGTCTATGGAGTTTTCAACTATCGTATCAGCTGTCCAAACCGGTCAGATTGATATCGGTATCTCTGGCTTTAGCTATGACGAGGAAAAACAAGTCGCTTTCTCCGATGCTTATTACACTTCAAGTCAGACCATTCTATACCTAGCAAGCGAAGAGTACTCTTCAATTGAGGACTTCTATGGTCTCACAGTAGCTGCTCAACTTGGCTCTACTTGTTATGATTTGATAGTGGAATATACGGATATTGATGTTGTTACAGGAACGGATGCAGCTGTCTTAGTAGAAGCTTTGCGTACTGGTGCCTATGATGGTGTATGTCTTGATACACCGGTTGCGCAAAATTATGTCGAGGCAAGCTCTGACTTTGCACTTTTAGATTCTATTGCCGAAGATAGTTATCACATCATCACAGCGGCTGATAACGAACTGCTTATTGAAGAGATTAATAACTATTTAGCTGAATTCATGCAGACAGAGGAATATCAAGAACTATTAGACAAGTGGGGTCTTAGTTAATGGATGTAATGGCCATTCTTACGAGTGAGAATTGGTCATATCTCTTTTATGGGGCTCTGATGAGTTTAGGTATCGGAGCGGTAGCGCTAATCGGCGGTGTTTTGATTGGCATACTAGTGGCTTCTATGAAGTTAGCGAATAATAAGCTTGTTCGTTTTATCGGTAACATCTATGTTGAAGTCATTAGAGGAACACCGATGTTGCTACAGATACTGTTCATATATCTTGGTATACCAACTCTCTATAACCTTTTGACTGGTAGTGGCTTGCGCGTCAATATCTATGTCTGTGGTTGTGTAGCTATGGCCTTAAATTCGGGAGCTTATAGTGCTGAGCTTATCCGCTCGGGCATCCTCAGTATTGATAAAGGCCAAAGAGAAGCTGGTATTACCTTAGGTTTAAGTAACCTACAGATTATGAAACTTATTATTTTGCCCCAAGCTATTAGGCGTATCATTCCACCGCTTGTAAGTGAGTTCATCACCCTTATTAAAGACTCTTCTTTATTGGGCACTATCGGCGTGATGGAACTACTTAACCGCAGCAAGATACTTGGTGCTAATTACTATAACTATTTAGTTACCCTAACCATGGCTAGCATCTTTTATCTCACTATGACGCTTATTATATCTTGGATATCCCGAAAATTAGAAAAGAGACTAATACTATGATTAAAGCAGTTGGCTTAACTAAGTCTTTTGGAAATCTAAAGGCCCTAGATGATGTAAGCTTCTCTCTTTTAGAAAAAGAGATAGTCTGTATCGTTGGGCCCAGTGGTAGTG
>CAZXIB010000075.1:0-5567 GCA_964639815.1 uncultured Thomasclavelia sp.
TATTTTAGAACATCAAACAAGATAATTATACATATATCGTTTAATCTGTAAATACTTTAGTCATATTTTTTTGAATTTCGAGCACGACTGAAGAAGTTTTTCTAATACAAGAATGGCATTCAAAAGTTATAGTAGTAAATAGCTATCTGATGAGAGTTATCGGCCATTAAATCGCTCTATAACCGCTCGAGCTGCTCTTACGCCTGATGCTCCAGCTTGGGCTAAACCACGGGTTACGCCTGCACCGTCCCCTACTGCAAAAAAACCAGGCAGAGCTGTTTCTAATTGGGATGATAGCTCCAATCTAGAGGAATAGAACTTAACTTCTGCACCATAAAGCAGAGTATCGTGATTAGCAGTACCAGGCGCAATTTTATCCAATGCGTAAATCATTTCAATGATATCATCTAGCTGACGTTTGGGAAGAGCTAATGAAAGGTCGCCGGGAATGGCAGCAGACAGCGTAGGTCGGACAAATGATTTACTCATTCGGTGCTCGTTGGTGCGCACTCCCTTAATTAGATCGCCAAAGCGCTGTACCAGCACTCCACCGGCTAACATATTAGAAAGCGAGGCAATGTGTTTGCCGTAACGGTATGGCTCATTAAAAGGCTCGGTGAATTTATTAGACACCAATAAAGCAAAGTTAGTATTTTCACTGCGCAAAGCATAATCGGAATAGGAGTGGCCATTGACAGTGTTTATGCCATCTACGTTTTCGGCTACCACATGACCATAAGGATTCATGCAGAAGGTACGTACATTATCGCCATACTGCTTTGTACGATAGACAAGTTTCGATTCATATACTACATCAGTGATGTGCTCAAAAACCGAAGCGGGAAGCTCTACCCTTACCCCGATGTCCACTTGATTGTTTATTAAATTTAAACCTAGCTTTTTGCACTGGTTAGAAAACCACTCGGCTCCCGATCTTCCAGGGCCGGCAATCAAATACGGCGCAGAGAAGCTATCGCCTTTTTCTGTAACTAGCTCATAGCATCCATTCTTGTCTACTTGAATACTCGATACAGATGTATTAAACATCCAAGTATGTTTGTCTACCATATGCTCATAGATGTTAGTCAAAATCTGCAAATTATTTTCTGTACCTAAGTGCTTGCATCGGGCCTGCAGCAGATGCAAATCATGTTCTAGTGCTTGTTTCTCCAGTTTTTTTGCGGCAGGCGTGGAAGTGGAGTAAGTCTCAGTAGTAGCACCGTGGCGTACATTAATAAAGTCAACATATTCAATTAAATCCATGACCTCCTGCTGCGGCATGAAGTCTGTTAGCCAACCGCCAAAAGCAGTGGTGAAATTAAATTTACCATCAGAAAAAGCACCTGCTCCGCCAAAGCCGCACATAGTGTCACACACTTTACAGTGCACACAGGACTTCACCTTCCCTGCCACAATTGGACAGCTACGATGATAGATATCAGGACCCCGATCTATTACTAGCACTCTAGAGTCTGGGCGCTTTTCTGCCAACTCATAAGCGGCGAAGATGCCGGCTTCACCAGTACCTAGTATTATTACGTCATAGCGCTCATTCATTATTATTCTCCCCTTTTTCTTACAAAAATACGGACGAGTGTACTTGCTACTCCCATTGCAAAATTGAGTATATCATACTTTTTTAGTCCAATGGAAACGACAAAAAGCATTATACCCTGTTATAAGCTGAATACAGTACTTTTCAAACGTAGCTTGTCTCTAGCTAATATGGTTTGGTAATATTTGCCTTATTGACAATATAGATAGTTTAGGCTTGCTCTACTTGTTTGGAAAGTTGCTTTTTATGTCTTCTTTCAAATATAAGTGGAACAACATTTGCCAAGATGAGGACAACCGTAATACCCAATACAATGATAGTCGACAAGGCATTTATGCTGGGATTGATACGTTTAACACTGGAATAGACATAGGTAGAGATATTGTTTATACCAGGACCTGTCAAGAAATAAGATATAACAAAGTCATCAAAGGACATCGTAAAGGCCGTTAGTGCTCCGGCGAAAATACCTGGACGAATCTGTGGGATGATGACCTTATATAGGGCTTGCCATGGTGTACAACCTAAGTCTAGTGCCGCTTCTGCTAAGTTGTCATCGAGTTGTCTGAGCTTGGGCATTATCGACAATATCACATAGGGTATACAGAAGATGATGTGCGCCAAAAGGAGTGTCATAAACCCAGTCTCAATATTCAAGCTGACAAATAGAAGCATCAGTCCTATAGCTGTAACAATGTCTGGATTAAGCATTGAGATATTGTTCATCTGGTTGACAAACTCTCTTACGACTTTACGACTCTTTGATAGACCAATAGCTGTAATCGTTCCAACAACTGTCGATATTGCCGTAGCAGTCAAGGCTATGACTACTGTATAGTAAATCGACTCCATCATGGTTCTGCTTTCAAACATCTTTTCATACCACTGCAGTGAAAAACCGGTGAAGTTAGTAAGTGACCTAGATTCATTAAACGAAAAGAGGATGACATAGGCAATGGGCGCGTAGAAGAAAACGATAACTAGCGCCAAATATATCTTTGATAAGTACTTACGCATTGTCAGCCTCCTTTTCATGGTCGAAACGCTTTGTCACATACATTGATATCAAGATGATAATTGTCATGATAAGACTTATGACAGCACCAAAATTCCAGTCACCAGCAGTTAGGAAGTAAGTTTCGATGAGGTTACCTATCATGACAAAAGACCCTCCACCTAGCAACTTCGGTATAAAAAACGAGGATACCGCTGGCAAGAAGACTAAGGTGATACCAGATATGATACCAGGTACGCTAAGTGGTAAAGTCACTCTAAGAAAGGCTTGTTTACTATCACAACCCAAGTCAGTAGCCGCTACAAGGTAGTCCTTGTTCATCTTGGATAAAGATGTGTATATCTGCAAAATCATAAAGGGTAAGAAGTTATATATCATACCGATATATACCTTGACCTCTGAACTTAGACCACTATCTAAGAGTATGCCGCGCCAAGCATAGGTTCTAACTAACATATTAATCCACATTGGAAGTGTGATTATAAGAACAGCTACCGATTGGCTATTAGGCTCAAGCTTAGCGATGATGTAAGCCGCTGGGTATCCTATGATAATGCACAAGATAGTCGTTACAACTGCTATCTTTAGCGACCTTAAAAGTACGCTCATAAAGACGTTATCGCTAAAGAAACGGACGAAGTTATCTAAAGTAAAACGAAAAGTCATAACCGAATTACCATCGTCAATGAAGGCGTACATCACAACTATCAACATCGGCACGATGATAAAAACTATTCCCCATATGAGATATGGGATTACTAGACGACGAAAACCCTTCATCTCAAGCTCCCATCTTAGACATTACATGAATGTCTTCTGGCCCAAAATCAATCGCCACACGAGCCCCTTCTTCAAAACACTTAGTGGTATGGACTTTATATTCACGTCCTTCGGTTGAGAAGGTAATCTCATAATCGCCTTCACTTATTTGGTTAGGGTCAAAGCTAAAGCGAACCTCTGTAATAGGAGCTTCTTCATCGTTATCGATATACCAAGCATAGGCGTCCGCCCAAGTCTTAAGGTCAACACTTATAGCCATTGATTCTCTGATTTCTTCAACGGTTTTGTAGAAGTCAAAGGCTGTGATGCCCATGTTGTCTTTGTCATCTTCGACATACTTTGGTTCGACAACATTGATATTGACACTAATGGATGTTCCGGCATGAGTTTTAAAGGTGACTTGATATCGACCGGGTGTTGGCACTAAATTAGTAACTACTTCGGTTATCGAGATATCTTCTTCACTATCCGCCTTCCAAGCTTGGGCGTTAGCACGGGCTATAATTTCTTGATCAGTCATTGTTTCGACATCTTCAATATCCATGCTGAAGTCTGAAGCATGCATGAGTTCTCCTGCTTCTTCATTGACTATATCTCTTTCACTCATGACGTGCATAGTTACAGTCTTAGAGGTGCCACGTCTAGTTTCGACTATGACCTCATAGTGCACACCTTTAAAAAGCACTGACTTTATCTCGCCATTGAGCTTACCCTTGCCGAATTCAACAATATCAATATCCTCTGGTCTTATAACGACATCGACTGCCTCATCAGTCTTAAAGTCCCTGTCAACGCACTTATAGTCCTTGTCATCAAAGTTGACAAGACCATCACGTTTCATGACGCCATCGATGATATTGGATTCGCCAATAAAGTTAGCGACATATTGATTAACTGGTTCATTGTATATTTCTTCAGGAGTTCCAATCTGTTGGATTTTACCATCTTTGATAACGACAATCTTATCAGACATCGTCAAGGCTTCTTCTTGGTCATGGGTGACAAAGATAAAGGTGATACCAACTTCTTGTTGGATACGTTTTAGCTCATGCTGCATCTCTTTGCGCAGTTTTAAGTCAAGTGCTGCCAGCGGCTCATCAAGCAATAAGACATCAGGCTCATTAACTAAGGCTCGAGCTATGGCGACACGTTGTTGTTGTCCGCCAGAGAGGACGGATATATCATCTTTTTCGCGACCCTGTAAGTCTACTAGTTGTATCATTCTGCTGACCTTTGCTTCAATGATGTCTTTAGGCATTTTTTTGAGCTTAAGCCCAAAAGCTATGTTGTCGTAGACGTTAAGATGAGGGAACAGAGCATACTTTTGAAATATGGTGTTAATGGGTCGCTTATAAGCAGGTACATCATCAATAGGTTGGCCATCAAAAATTATTTCACCCTCATCAGGAGTTAAGAAACCTCCCAACATCCTAAGTAATGTTGTCTTACCACAGCCTGATGGCCCAAGTAGTGTAACAAACTCATTCTCATAGATGTCTAAATCTATACCCTTTAAAACTAGGGTGTCATCAAAGTTTTTTACGATATTTTTAAATTCAATTAGTTTTTTCATATTCTCCCCCTCTTAAAATATTGGTGGCGTACAGACCCAGATGAAGGCTGCTACAGATGTAGCATTATTTTCAATGTGATATTCATCGTTTCCTGTTAAATAAAAGGTTTCACCTTTCCGGACTGTATAATAAGCATTATTTGTGGTGTCACAAATTTCAATCTTGCCGCTTAAAACATAGCCAAACTCTTCCCCCTCATGTGGTGTTACCGCAAAAGTCTTAGTACCACCGACTAATTCACAAAGGATGGGTTCCATCCTGTTTTTTTGCGCCATCGGTACAAGCCAAGTTATCTTTACCCCTTCTTTTTCATCAACATAGTAGTCAGATTCTTTGAAGGTCTTGCGCTCATCCGTATCTTCTTTAAAGAAGTCGGCTAAAGATATGCCTAAGACCTCAGTAATATCTTCCAAGGTCGTAATCGAAGGCGAAGTCAAATTGCGTTCTAACTGCGACAAGAAACCCTTTGATAACTCTGATCTAGAGGCCAGCTCTTCTAGAGTTAATCCACGTTTTACGCGTAGCTGTTTTATGCGATTTCCTATATTCATATATACCCCCCTTTCTGTTTAGCATTATCAAACATTTTGTTTGATAAACAATCACTATTATATCTATAGCCGTACAAGATACAAGACCAAAA
>CAZXIB010000076.1:0-5407 GCA_964639815.1 uncultured Thomasclavelia sp.
CGGTTTCGGCTTTGTTCAACGGAGGGCAGTACGGTTCGGCTTCCACTAGCCAAGTCCTGCTTAGCCTTCTCTTCGGTGTCTATAACGGCGGCTACACCACCTACGGTGTCACTTCGCCGGTCGTAGTCACGAACATCAATAACTTCGCCTTCGAGTTCGAGATCCTGCTGGAAGGCGGGTTCATCCCCTTCATCGCCTTGATCGTCCTCATCATTTTCGGGATCGCGAGCGTTAGACGTTATTTCATCAGGGGCAGGGACGATTACGGGAAGGTCGGCTTGGCGATTCTATTGCTTGGCATCTTCGTCACCATGAGCTTCTTCTATACGAGCGAGCCCTTCGCGGTGACGCGCTTCTCTTCTTCGGATTACCTGATGCCTTTGGCCAATAGCTTCTGGCCTCTGATTGCCTTGTTCATCCTGGGCTTTACTTATAGCCCGGTTAGGAAAGAGGAAGAGCCCGTTAGGGAAGAAGTCCCGGCTACGGAGGTGAAACAATGAAAAAGCGTGCTTATCTATTGGGGATGCCTTTGGCCCTCATCCTCATGGCATCCTGCTCGACCTATCCCCTTTATGACTCCCCGGCCTATAACGGGGACGAGTTCCAGGATAACTATTTGAGGGACTATGACGAGATCGGCGATAAGGAAGGTAGCCTCATCGGCGAGGCCGTGACGTTTGAGAGGGCGACCGAAGTCTACGAAGACGGGGAAGCCTACTTCTTCAACGGGAACAAGGAAAACGCCTTCTCGGCCTTCGATAGCGTCGGCATGAAGGACATCTATCCCGAACTCTTCGAGTACGTCGACGAAAACGGAGACACTATCTCCTATAGCAGCCTGGACACCATCGCTTCGCGCCTCGATGACGATAGCTACATCTCCTTCGGGAAAGACCATTGCCTGGCCAAGGTCGACGATGCCTTCAAGAAAGGCGTGATGGGCAAGCTCTACAACGGGCAGCTTAGTTGCCACAGCTGGTACGCTGTCGCCCGCGTCCAATGCGAGGAAGAAGGCTTCAAGACCCTGTTCCCTTTGACGATGACGGACGGCGATATCTTCGCCATCTCGCTTAGGGGCAATACGTCTTCGACGACGCCTAGTTTCCCCTACGCCTGCGCCAATATCGAACTGCGCTTCTACGTCGATAACGACGGGGTCTATGACTACTATCAGCTGACCTATGAGGAAGCGATGTTCTGGATCAATTCCGGGGGCGAGGCCATCTCGCTCATCGGCTCGAGTTTAAAGGACGCCTTTGGCGAAGACTTCGCTAGCGATGGCATCGTTGGCTATAGCATCAGCTTCAGCGAACCTGAAGATGGATACTTCGAAGGAAGCGAAAACTTTAATTTCGAATATGCCGAAGATGGCGAGTTCTTCGGATTCTCCCTATACGAAGTGATGCTGATCGACTCTACCTGGAAATAGGAAGGGTCAGCCAGGCTCCCATTTCGAAGTCGGCCTGGTCGTCGTCGAATATCAGTGTCCCCTTGGCTGGGGTGAACGTCATTTCCGAGAAGTAGATCTTTCCGTCTACGTTATATAGATCGACGCGAACAAAGGGGAAATCTGCCCCCAAAATCTCCGCAACTTTGACCATTTGTTGGAAATTTTGCGGTTTTTGCAGAGGATAATCGGTTTTGAGCCACCCGTTGAATTGGCTGCCGTCGAATGGCTTCCAATCGATGTAATAATTGTTGTAGCGGATGTCCTTTCCGCGTCCGGTTACGACATAGAGATTCTTGGCAACTCCATTGAAGACATGGATCTTGTATTCGGTCGGGAGCGCATCGGGCTGGCCGATATATTTCTCGATGATGATTTGAGGCTTTATTTTCGAGTAATGGCGCTCAACGGTCTTCTTTCCGTAATCAGTCTTCAGCCATTTCCTGAATTTCGATCTTGCTTCTTCGATATCGAGTTCGGCTTTGCTTTTGACGATGAGATTAAAGGCACAGGCGTGCGTGCACTTCATGACGAAGCTATCCGGCAATCTGTCGAAGTCTATTTCGTCGAATGAGTCATAGATTCCGTAGCAGGGGATGAGGATGTCTTCGAGTCCTTTTTCCGTTACGTAATCCCTTGCTCCGGCCCTTCCGGCCGCTTTGATGACCAAAGGGTTCTTCGGGTAATCGTAGAGCCTTAGCCACTGAAGCTTTTCCGTGTAGCGGACCGGATTCTTCAGATTGAGTTTGTGATGGGTGATGTATTGGTACTCGCCTTTGACGTAAAGGGTCTTGGAAAAGGCTTTGACCAAAGGTCTGGCCAAGGAAGCGAACTTCCTTTTGATTTTGTTTTCGTGGAGGCGTTCGGCGAGCATCTTACGTTAATTCCACTCGCCGTATACTAACGTCATCACGAGTATGGACAAGCGTCCTTTGTTTCTGCTGAACACGGGATCATCCACTTGGCCATAGAATCTGAAAGACTTTACCCCTTCAGGAAAATCCAGATGGACCTTGCTTGGGGCCCAACGGGTTATTGATAAGGAGAGCTCTTCGTCCCAAAGATCGAGAATTTCGACAAAGGACCCCGACGAATCGACATACTCAACGCGGTATTCCGAATTTTCCGGCGTTACCGTTTCGTTTTCAAACCACCATGAGAGTTGGACATCGATGGATGAAATGCTCCTATCAAATGTGTATTGGAGAAAGCCTATTCCCGGTTCATAGCGCCTAGGCGAAATATTGATGCATTGTTGTTCGATGTAACCGCACCTCTGCCTATATGTGGAGAAGATTTCTGCTGTATCAGGAAGAATTACGTCCTGCTCGATGGGAACATCCGGCTCTCCGTACGATTGCGGGAACCCGTAATCCGCCGGGGAAATCACGTTATAGAGTTCATTGGTCGATGCCGAATACCTGGCACATTGGTCTGTGAATATGTAATGGTCGGTTCTGCCTCTATCCACGGATCTGATATTCAGAGCCCAATAATCCGAATACTTTATGTTGAAATAATCATCGAGGTTATAGTGCGAAGTTGTGGAACTGCTCCAACCCATGTTCCCATATAAAACGTCGTTTTCTTCGTCATAGTCGTAGGCAACGACAACGTGTCCGAATGAGCTTTCGCCATCATCCTGTTTTCCGTTTCCGTTGGAGTCGGTATACCCATTTCCGCCCATCAGGACAGGACGCCCCGTTTTAACGATATCGACTATCTCAGATCTGATTCTTTCGCTTTCTCCGCTAATCGAGTCATCGGCTTTCGATGCCACGATTTCCACTTTGTTTTTCAGGTTTTTGTTTCCTTCTATGTAATCCGAGAGGACGTTGGTCATGATTGTGTTCCCTACGCCTATGCCGCTTACGTAACTGCCTTCTTCAGTGGAATGGTATTCGCTTTCGTCGAAATGAGGCTGTATCGAGCCGTTCGCTATAGCTATTTCGAAAAGTTTGCCTAGGAAAGTCCCGGCGTCTATCTGGGCATAGACCTCGGCCATGATCTTTTTGTCCAAGGCTTCTTTGAATTCGACGGAACTCTCGTCCGTAATCCCTTCTTCGTAAATTTCTTCCTTGAGGTCCTCTATGCTCGGGTCGCTTGATGTTATGTTGTTGTACACGCCCGGCGATTGATAGGCGGAGGCGCTGCTTGAATACAAAACAGACCCTTTCATGGTAATGACATCGGAGTCGTATTCGTCGGATATGAAATCGTCGTTCCAATATGTGTCGTAAAAAGAGAGGAACATGGCTATTCCGGTGTATCCGCAGATGCCTAACCGGTTTCGAGGCATGTTGCTTCTCAAATGTAGGTAATATGTCGTCAAAAAGGTCTTATTTTCGACGAATTGATCGCCTTCGAAGGGGTCGCTCTGCACAACGGTGGAACTAAGCGCCGCAGAGGGTCCTGCAACTGTATCGGCTTCAACTTCGCCCGGTACCCATTCACATCCGCATCCGTTGCTCCATTCTTCAAATGAAGCATCGTTTTCGTTTAGTTCAGAGACATAGTCGGCAGTCCGGAGTTCTGCGGTTCCGGGTTCTATGTCAGAGAACAAGCCGGAAGTGGCCGCTGCCGCGCACATGCTTAGGACAAATAAGGAACTCAACACCATATAGATCTCCTTTGCGAATTACCCGTATATTCCAAAATGAAGAGTCAAATCGTTCGTTATTTCTTGCGGTCTAAGCGGTTGCGTAGCCAAACCGCTTTGTTCGTCGAAATCCGCCATGAAACTCGTGAAAGACCAATATCCGTCTCCGTTGAGTGTCGGAACCACGTAATTCAAGGGCACGCCGGTTCGGATGTAATCAATGTCGTCCTGGGTCAGGAAATAACCCTTGTCGTATTCCAGAACCGTTCTGGCAATCTCGTCGTTTTCGAAATAATAGACCCAAGTTTGAGTGGTTTCGTCAATCTCGGATTTGACAAAAGAATGCTGGATGAAAGTCAGGGTAGCCGTTTGGTTCGTTTGTTCCGAGCAGGACGCTGTCAGACATACAGCGAAAATAGCCAAAGAGAATCGCAGCGGCATCCTCAGGGTTCTCATTTGTTTACTTATGATACCGCAGAAACGCTCTGTCGACGGCGATTTCGAAATTCATCGCCGTTGCTAACCACTTAAGCCCCAGTCTTTATCCCATTTGTGGGATAATCTCGCCATGCGGATCTTGGTTGTCAGCCAATATTTCTATCCCGAGAACTTCGCTTTGAACGAAATGTGCTTCGAATTAGTGAGGCGCGGCCATGAGGTCCATGTTTTGACCGGCCAGCCGAACTACGGCTTCGGGAAGATCCCGGAAGGCTACGAGAACCTCTTCGAAGAAGAAGTGAACGGAGTGAAGATCCGGCGGGTCAAGGTCCATCCGAGGAAGGGTTCCTCGTTGTTTCACCTCCTCTTGAACTATTACTCCTTCTGGAAGAACGCCAAGAAGGCGGCTAGGAAACTGAAAGGGCCATACGACGTCATCTATTCGATGTCCTTTTCGCCCCTTATCGGGGTCGAAGCGGCCAACCTGGCCAAGAAAAGGCTCGGCATCAAGAACGCCCTCCATGTCCTCGATCTATGGCCGGCTTCGCCGGTTGCCGTAGGAGCAATCAAGGAAGGCTCTTTGGCCTACCGCTTCCTTTACCGCTGGAGCAAGAAGATCTACCAAGGGGCCGATGAGCTCTTCCTTTCTTCTCCTTCGTTTAATGACTACATCAAAGACGTTCTGAAACTCGATATGCCGACCCGCTACATCGTCCAGCCGGCTTTGACAGTCGAGCCGAATGAAGAAGTCAGTTTCCCTGATGATTGCTTCAATCTCGTCTATTGCGGGAACATCGGGAAGCTCCAGCTCGTCGATAGCCTCGTGGAGGCCATCGCCTTGCTTCCGAAGGAAATAAAGGTTTGTCTCCATATCTACGGGGGCGGCAGCCACTTGGATGCCATAAAGGCCCTCATCGAGAAGA
>CAZXIB010000077.1:0-5351 GCA_964639815.1 uncultured Thomasclavelia sp.
TTAAAATTATTAAGGTATGGAAGTTCACTACTTAATAGTTCTACAATCTCAGTAATTATTGAGTCGCTATCACTTATGTATCTGGCACTTTGTTCATCTGCATAACCTTCGTATGTACAAGTTGTAGTCACTATGACCTCTGTAATCGTCACCTCTGGAAGCTCATTTGCCTTTGTCAACCCTCTTTGTGGTACGAATAACACTTCAGTTCCGTCGTTGAATTCGATGATGAGATTTACTTGTCCAAAATTGTATGCACTGAGTATTATCTCTGGTACCTTAATTCTTTTGGTTGTTTTGGTGTATGTTGTTTCGGCAAGACCTTCAAACAAGTCCACATAATTATCTTCCTTAAAAGTTAGCTCTAGATTATTGCCATAGACGATACTGACTTCGCTAATATCGTCAACCTCGAAATCGTCGAAGGTGAACGAATCCCAAAAAGATATCGTCGGACAAGTTTCAACTATAGCCTCCTCAGTTTCCTCCGGCTCATTTGTCGTTATCTCGGTTTGACTGGAACAGGCTACTGTTATCATGACCGTAAAAACGACTGTTATGATGCTAAGTAGTCTTTTGATAATACTCTTGCGCATTATTTATATCTCCCTTCCCATCTTGCGTGACTGATAGTTTATGCACAAAATCATCTTGTGTTATTTGTGAGGCATTGATGTGTTCGAATAGTTGCAACTCTTTTTCTCGCCTTAATAATAACATAAAATCCAGTCTCCTAAAATTAGGCATAAGTTAGAAAATATGCCAATAACTTGACGGCGCCTATTGTGCATAAGCCACGGTTTCACCGCCCACATCGTAAAGTAGAGACTTGTATGCATTCGTCTAGGCTTAATATTGCCACAAGAAGGCAAGGCTACTTACTCAAAATATATAAGACTGGCTCGAATTGATTTCTGCGAGCCTGATAGATATCGATGATTTTATAGGGACTATCTTTTATGAAGCTAGTCACTTTATAGTATTCGTCCATACCGCCTTTATGGCCGCGATAAAAGATGATGGTTAGAATGCCTCTTGGCGTTAAGATGTCGTATAGGCTCTTTAGGGCTTTTATAGTTGAGTCGCTCTTTGTGATGATGCCTTTATTGCCACCTGGAAGATATCCCAAATTAGCCATGGCGATATGGACGTCTTCTTTGATGTAGTCTTTGATATTGGCGTGATTGGCGTTTATGAAGGTTACATTGTCAAAGGCAGAAAGTCTCCTTTTGGCCTTAGCTATCGCTACTTCTTGGATATCGAAGGTGTAGACATGTTTTAGGCCACAGGCTAAAAAGGCTGTGTCATGGCCATTACCACAGGTTAGGTCGACACCAATCTTATCTTTGGATAATAGCGGTTTTAGCCAATGCTGACTATAGGTTGCTGCTCGCATAGAGTTTACCTTGCATAGTATTGCGTCTTACCATTTCTTTGTCGATGTCGTTGAGGATGGTTGTCTTATTTAGTGACCAAGATGGAGCTATTAGCTCGTCTTTAAGTGCGTCACCAGTTAGTCTTTCGACTATCACATCAGGTCTAAGGTGTTCCAGTTGGTCGACGACAACTTGAATGTATTCATCACGCGTCAGTATTTTAAAAGGTTCTTTAGCGTAGATATCGGCAAGCTTAGTGCCATTTAATATCTGAAGGCAGTGTATCTTTATTGCGTCATAGGGTATATCTTTTAAATCCTCCACCGTCCTTAACATGCCCTCCCTTGTCTCGAAGGGTAGGCCATTTATGATGTGGACGCAGACTTTGATAGGGGTTTTGGAAAGCCTTTTTGTCGCTTCTTTAAAGGCAGTGAAGTCGTGTCCTCTATTGATGTATTCAGCTATCTTATCATCACTTGTCTGTAAACCTAGCTCTAGCCATATGGGCTTATAGTTACACATATTTGAAAGGTAAGTCAGCACATCATCGGCTAAACAGTCGGCCCTTGTGGCGATAGATAGTTCTACTACTTCTGGCCTATATATCAAAGCCTCGACATAGCGTTTTATCTTCGTTAGTGGGCCATAGGTATTGGTAAATGATTGAAAGTAGGGAATAGTATAGGCATCAGGCCATTTTCTTATCATAACTTCTCTATTGCTAAGGTATTGTCGTACTATATCTCCATCAAAAGGGACACTGGTATCACCAGAACCTCTAAGACTACAAAAGATGCAACCACCATTACCCTTAGTACCATCTCTATTAGGGCAGGTGAAGTCTAAATCTAAGACGACCTTAGCTACCTTGTGATGGTAGTTGGTCTTAAGGTAGTGGTCAAAGGTATAGTAGCGCTTATTGGTATGGGAATAGGGGTAGTTATGCATAGCTATATTTTACAATAAGAGAAGGGCTATGCTTTATTGAATGGGCTAGGTTTATTGTGATAATATTGCTTAAAAAAGAGGGGGGTAAGATAGTGGCTTATACACATAACGATATTGAAATTAAATGGCGCAAGAGGTGGGATGAAGACAGTCCCTATAAGACTGATGTCTATGATTTCTCTAAACCTAAGTACTATGTCCTAGACATGTTTCCTTACCCATCAGGTGTTGGTCTACACGTTGGCCATCCTGAGGGATATACAGCTACTGACGTCATCGCAAGAATGAAGCGCATGCAAGGCTATAATGTCTTGCATCCAATGGGTTTTGATTCCTTTGGTTTGCCAGCGGAACAATACGCCATCCAAACCGGCAATCACCCTGACGGCTTTACTAAAGAGAATATCAAGACCTTTACTGACCAATTAAAGACCTTGGGTCTATCATACGATTGGGACAAGGAAGTCTCAACTAGCGACCCTAGCTACTACAAGTGGACACAGTGGATTTTTATACAGTTAGCTAAGGATGGCTTTGCAAGATGTGCAGAGATGCCGGTTAACTGGTGTGAAGAGTTAGGCACGGTACTCGCTAACGATGAGGTCATTGATGGCAAGTCTGAGCGTGGTGGCTATCCTGTTGTCCGTCGCAATATGCGCCAATGGATTATGGACATCCCGGCCTTTGCCGAAAGACTGCTACAGGGTTTGGACGAGTTGGACTGGCCAGAGTCTACAAAAGAGATACAGCGCAACTGGATTGGTAAGTCTATTGGTGCGGAAGTTACCTTCAAGGTCGATGGCAGTGATGAGAGCTTTACAGTCTTCACCACAAGACCCGATACCCTCTTTGGTGCTACTTATTGTGTCTTATCGCCCGAACATCCTCTAGTCGATAAGTTAGTGATAGCTGATAAGTTAGAGGAAGTAAAGGCCTATAAAGATTTCTGCGCTAGTCGTTCTGAGCTAGAGCGCACTCAACTCAACAAAGACAAAACCGGGGTCTTTATTGGTGCCTATGCCATAAATCCTGTTAATGATGCTAGGCTTCCTATTTATATTTCAGATTACGTTTTGATGTCGTACGGAACAGGCGCCATCATGGCGGTTCCCGCTCATGATGAAAGAGACTGGGACTTTGCTAGAAAGTTTGATATACCAATCATTGAAGTATTGGCCGGTGGTAATGTTGAAGAGGCTGCCTATGTCGATGATGGGCCACATGTAAACTCTGGTTTTCTTGATGGCCTAGACAAACAAACAGCTATCGACACCATTATTGACTACTTAGAGAAGCACAGTCTTGGTAGACGCAAGATTAACTATCGCATAAGAGAATGGATTTTTTCTAGACAGCGCTATTGGGGCGAGCCAATACCAGCCATTGAGTATGAAGATGGAACAATTGGTTTTCTTGATGATAAAGATTTACCACTTGTACTACCTGTTCTTGATGACTATGGGCCTTCTAAAAATGGTTCGGCACCTTTAGATAAGGCTACTGATTGGGTCAATATCACTCATAATGGTAAAAAAGGTAAACGCGAGACTAATACTATGCCTGGCTCAGCTGGTTCTTCTTGGTATTTCTTGCGTTATATCGATCCTCATAACGATGAATGTTTTGCCAATCCAGAGCTTCTAAAACACTGGATGCCTGTCGACTTATATGTCGGTGGGCCAGAGCACGCTGTTGGACATCTATTATACGCTCGGATGTGGAACATTTATCTCTACGATAAGGGTCTTGTCCCGACAGCTGAGCCCTTTAAAAAGCTTGTCCACCAAGGCATGATTTTAGGTGCTAATGGTCTCAGAATGGGTAAACGTTATCCAGAATATGCCATCGACCCTAAAGACATCGCACGGGACTATGGCGCTGATACTTTGCGTCTATACGAGATGTTTATGGGGCCATTAGAGGCTGATAAGCCATGGAATACCCAAGGTGTTCAGGGTATTCGCAAGTGGTTAGACCGTGTCTGGCGCTTATTCATTGAGATGCCAGAGAAATTATCTGATGAAAATGATGGTAAGCTCGACCATTCCTTTAACTTCTTAGTCAAAAAGGTCACCGAAGACTTTGAGAGTCTTGACATCAATACAGCTATCTCGCAGATGATGATTTTTATAAATGATGCCTATAAGGTTGATAAGGTCTATCGTCCATATGCTCTAGACTTTATACAGATGCTTTCGTGCATTGCTCCATTTATAAGCTATGAGATGTTTGAACGTTTGACAGGGGAGAGTGATATAACATATCGCAAATGGCCAAGCTATGATGCCTCTAAGCTAGTTTTAGATGAGATAGAGTATGTCGTACAGGTAAACGGCAAAGTCAGGGCTAAGTTTATAGAAAGAAACGGTCTTTCCGATACGGAGATACTAGATATTGCTTTGGCCGATGAGCATGTGCAAAAGTTTGTCCACGATAAGTCGGCTATCAAGAAGTACTTCGTTATCAAAGGCAAGATGATTAATATCGTCGTCTAAAAGACATTCAAAAAGCGACCGCGTGTCGCCTTTTTGAATACCTGTTATTCAAGTTTAACCTATTTATCAAAGTCATCTATCATAGCGACGCGATTGGCGTGTCGATCGCCTAAAAAGGATGCATCTATAAACTCATCGACAATCATTTTAGCCAGTTCGCTACCAACTACTCGACTTCCAAAACAGAGGATGTTGGCATTATTGTGCTGTCTTGATAACTTGGCACTAAATGGCTCACTGACACAGGCAGCCCTTATGCCTTTTACCTTATTAGCCACTATTGAGACACCGACGCCAGTACCGCAGATGAGGATACCTAGGTCAGCCTTACCTTGAGCTATGAAGCTCGCTAGTTCGTGGGCTATAATAGGGTAGTCAATCTTTTCGTTTTTGCCTATTCCCAAATCAGTGACTTTTATTCCTCTTTCTTTTAGATGTTCGACCACCTCGTGTTTTAACTCTGGTCCAGCGTGGTCATTACCGATAACGATATGCATGTTTTCACCTCACTTATTTCATTCTAGAAAACTTA
>CAZXIB010000078.1:0-5290 GCA_964639815.1 uncultured Thomasclavelia sp.
TCTTCTTAGGTTTTACACACATCGCTTTAGCCATCTCTTTATAACTTAGACCATCACGTCTATATCCTATTAGACGCTTCTGGTTTTCATCTAAACCTTCATATACTCTCTGTAACACTTCTTCCAACTCTTTAAGACGATAGATGTATTTGGGGTCATCGCTGGCTCTGGCAACCCTATGATAGATAATGCTGCTATCAGTGAAAATATCTCTATCAGATGATATCTCAGCACCAGCGAAGTGACGAAACTCATAGGTGATGTGACGGATAATCCTTCTTCTAATAGTTACATAGGCGTAACTGGCAAAGTGTTCTTTGGGGCCTGTATACTTCTCATAAGCGCGGTGTAGAGCTATCTGTCCTTCTTGGAAGAGGTCATCGCGGTCGACCTTCCAATCGCCTAGCTCAGAGCGCACTCGTCTAATGACCATGTCGATGAGGTAGCGGTACTCATAGAGAATGGTGTCAAAGTCGTATGTTTTGATGACAGTTCTAATCTCTTCCATGTACCAACTATAGCCAAGAGCTATATTTGGTCTACACCGTAATCTAACCTTATCTATCCACCACTTATCAACTTGTCAACACTATCTGAGTTCTTAGGTGTTAATATATATGGATGTAGAGGTGAAAAAATGTTAGAACTAGCACACATTCAGAAACGTTATAAGACAGGCGATCTTATCCAAACGGCCTTAGATGACGTTTCTGTTAATTTTCGTGACAATGAATTTGTCGCCATCCTCGGACCCAGTGGTAGTGGTAAGACTACCCTTCTAAACATCATCGGTGGCCTAGATTCCTATGACAGTGGCGATTTAGTAATCGAAGGCATATCTACAAAAAAATATCGTGATAAGGATTGGGATGCCTATCGTAATCACAGTATTGGCTTTGTCTTTCAAAGTTATAACCTTATTATGCATCAAACGGTCTTGGCTAATGTTGAGTTAGCACTTACTATTGCCGGTATATCAAAAAGCGAAAGACAGAAAAGAGCTCTGGAGGCCCTAGATGCTGTGGGACTAAAGGATCAAGCCCATAAAAGACCTAATCAAATGTCTGGTGGTCAGATGCAAAGAGTAGCTATCGCTAGAGCCCTAATAAATGACCCACAGATACTACTAGCCGATGAGCCAACAGGTGCCTTAGACTCTACGACTTCCATCCAGATTATGAATCTACTAAAGGAAGTTGCCAAAGATAGGCTTGTCATCATGGTCACCCACGCCCCAGAGTTAGCCCATAAATACGCTACCCGTATTGTTGAGCTAAGGGATGGCAAGATAATAAACGATTCTAAACCCTATGAAGTAGACAAAGAAGATGAAAACAAGGACAAGAAACCTGGTAAGGCTTCGATGTCTTTTCTTACAGCTCTTTCTCTATCCTTCTCTAATCTCAAGACCAAGAAGGCTAGAACCATACTTACAGCCTTTGCTGGATCGATTGGTATCATCGGCATCTCCCTTATACTGGCCTTATCGACAGGTGTCAATGACTATATCGAGGATATTGAGCGTGAGACGATGTCCGAATACCCCATCACCATCGAAAGTTCAGGTCTCGATATCACTTCTCTCTTTCAAGATGTGATATCATCTTCCATCAATACCGATGATGACGACTCCATTGGCATCCAGACGATGATTACTAGTCTATTTAAAAGTACTGGTACTAATGACTTAGCTTCTCTCAAAACCTATATCGAAGAGCACCAAGACGAACTAGAAGACTATGTCAGTGCCATTGAGTATGAATATGACTTAGAACCCCTTATCTATAGCAGTGATACAGAAGAGATAAGACAAATAAACCCCGATACCACCTTTAGTAGTGCAGGGTCTAGCTCCATGTTTTCATCATCGACTTCCATCTTCTACGCTTTACCTTCTTCAAAAGACCTATATATCAATCAATATGACCTAAAGGCTGGCTCTTGGCCAACCTCTTACAATGAAGTCGTATTAGTCTTAAACTCCAGTGGCAATATCAGTGACATCTTGGCCTATGCCTTGGGCTTGCGAGATTATAGTGAATTGGAATCACTGATAGCCGGACTTACAGATGATACGACAAATGATGCCATCACATACGATGAGACCTATAGCTATGAGGATATCTTAGGCATAAGCTTTAAGCTTGTAAATAGAGCAGACTTATATGAATACGACGAAGACTTCGGTATCTATATCGATAAGTCAGAAGATGATGAGTATATGCGTGAAGTGTTGGCAAACAGCGAAGATATCACCATCGTCGGTATCGTCGCTCCTAAGGCTGATGCGACCGTGACGATGCTCACAAGTGGGATAAACTATCTTCCTGAACTCATTGAACACATCGTAGATCAAGCAACTACTTCCGATATCGTACAAAAACAACTAGCCAACCCCGATACCGATGTCTTCTCTGGCAACGACTTTGATGACCCTGTGGCTGAAGAAATTGATTTCTCTTCCTTCTTCAGCATTGATGTATCGGCCTTACAAAGTGCCTTTAGTATCGATACCGATGTCTTACAAGAAGCCCTAGAAGATGTGGCCTTAGATGAACTCGAGCTAGCATCCATCTTAGATGTCGATATAAAAGAGCTAATTGATGATAGCGAATCTATTAATCTAGAAGCTCTTAGAGATAGTCTCATGGATAGTGTTTTGGCACGAGTAGAAGGCGATATCGATGACTACCTCGATGAATACAGTGAAGAGTTATGGGAAGATATCATAAACTCTTCTGAGGTACTCAAACAGATAGAAGACGATATATCATCAATAATGAGCTCTATCGAAAGTGAGCTTGAAGAAGCTATCATGGCAACTGTCTTAGAGCTGATGAATGATTCCATAAGTGAAGTGGCCGCGGTCTTCTCTAGTGCCTTAAAGATTGACGCAAGTGTCATAAGTTCAGCCTTCTCTTTTGATATCGATACGGAATCACTTACTTCGATTCTAACGACATTACTAGTCGATGACTCGTCCTCCTACGAAAGTAATCTAAAGAGTCTTGGTTATATCGACTTTGATGAGCCTTCTTCGATTTCTCTATATCCTAAAGACTTTGACTCTAAGTCCTATATCACCGAATTCTTAGACGAGTATAACGCTACCGTAGAAGATGAATACCCCGACCGCGTCATCTCTTACACTGACTACGTAGGTACCATCATGTCATCGGTAACCGACATCATCAATGTCATAAGCTATGTCTTGATTGCCTTTGTCGCCATATCGCTAATAGTATCTTCTATCATGATTGGTGTAATAACCTATATCAGTGTTTTAGAGCGCAAAAAGGAGATTGGTATCCTCAGGGCCATTGGTGCTAGTAAGGGCAATATATCCGCTGTCTTTAATGCCGAGACCTTTATCATCGGCTCTCTAAGTGGTCTTATCGGTGTGGGTTTAAGTTCCCTAGCTCTAATTCCGATAAACGCCATCATCCATACGATAGCTGATTCTAGTGATGTAAGTGCGCGTTTACCCATAGAAGCTGGTATCATATTAGTAGCTTTAAGTATTGGCCTTACCATCATAGGTGGTCTTTTACCATCAAAGAAGGCAGCTAACAGTGACCCAGTAGAGGCGCTGAGAACCGAATAAGGGGAGTACAATGAAAGATGTAAAACTGGAAGTGTGTTGTGGGAATATAAACGATGTCCTAGCCATACAAGGCCTAGACTATGACCGCATCGAACTAAACAGTGCTCTAGAGCTTGGCGGACTAACCCCATCAATCGCGACACTAAAAGCCGCTAAAAGACTTACGGACAAGCCCATCTGTTGTATGGTCAGGACACGTGGTGCTGGCTTTACGTACTCTAAAGCGGAGATTGATGTAATGAAAAAGGATGCTGAACTTCTAATCGAAAATGGTGCTGATGGCATCGTCTTTGGCTTCTTAGATGAAAGTGGCAAGATTGATGTCGACGCCCTTAAAGAGATGCGTGAGATAACTAAAGGTAAAGACCTAGTCTTCCATAAAGCCTTTGACCTCATAGAAGATAAAGAAGAGGCTATAGCGATACTAATCGCTAGTGGTGTCGATAGGATACTACTAATGAACGAAAATAACGAAGACTTTGAAGAGGCTTTAGTAAGAATTGGTAACTACCAAACAAAGTATGGTGATAAAATACAGTTATTACCAGGTGGCGGAATAACAGAGGACAATATCCTACACGTCTTGTCTATTACAGGAACCGCGCAAGTCCATGGTACTTTCAAAGAGGTAATTGATGATGGTGTTGGCTCTTATGTAACTGTTAGTCGCAAACGTGTAGGGAACGTAATCAAGATTTTGGAGGAAGGATGCTAAACGATAAAGAAAAGCGAGTGCTAGCACGTTATACCTTAATACCTAAGCTCATTAAAGCTTCTATTTGGATGATACCCGGTGTCATCTTACTGATCTATTTATTAGAGTTTATAAACACAAAATACCTGTACGCTAAAAGTTTCAATAGCCTTGGTTTCGCTCTCGCGTCTATCGTCATTATCTTTTTCATCATCGCTTGTTTCTGGGGGCGCAGAGTCATAAAAAATGCTTATGAAAATGCGACTTGGAAAGACCTTGCCCATAGAATTGAAGCTGTCTTTATTCGCTCGAGCGGTGAAGAGTTATCACTAGCCGATATCTCCAAGGCTAAAAATTCAGCCAAGCTATCTAGCTTTGACCAATACTTACATGAAGCCTTTCGTATCTTTGACTATTACCCAAAGACCTTACTAAAGAGAGTTATGTTTGTGGTGTTGCCTTGTTTGATTATTATTGGCTCATATATCCCGGTTTACATCGATAACTACGCCATCATGGAATCAAATCGTGTGGAAGTCGCAAAAGTCATAACGGCTCTCAGCGATGCCTTCGAAGACTGTTACAAAATCAACTATGAAGACCCATATGAGTACTATGATGAATATGGCTACTACTTCTTTGCCTATACCGACTCTTCTAGGGACGACGATATCTACATCAACATTGCCGTCGATGGCAGTATCGACTATGTGGCCTACGAAATCACAATCGATCTAAGCATAGATAAAGAAGAGAACCTAGTAGATATGCAAGATAAGCTCAACCAATTATACGAAATGTTAGTATCGGCTGATATTACTATCGAAGATAAATATCTAACTGAGCCCACACTAAGCGATGGTTTCATCGCCGCCTTCTTAGAAGACAGCGAATACCAAGATATCAGCTATAGCCAAGATGTCATACACATTAATTTCTATTTATCATCATACAGCAATACAGCTTACTTATCTATAAACATCTATTGATAT
>CAZXIB010000079.1:0-5154 GCA_964639815.1 uncultured Thomasclavelia sp.
GGTTAAAGTGAATGGAACCTACAAATTTAGATGAGATCGAAGGATCTCAAAAAGACACAAGAGAATAGCTAATAAAGACAGGAAACTGTTAATGAACACTACGCTATGTAGTGAAAAGGGTATAGATACACCGATATCAGGAAGATATAAAAGTATCGACGATTCACAAAAGAAAGGAAGAAGATAGACGGTGAGTGAATCGGTAAAACCAATCGACAATTAAGAGCCCCATCTTGCGTAAATTACTAGATGGGGCTTTGAATTCGTTATTGAGATGATAGAATGATAAAAAACGGAGGAAACATGTATGAACTATTCTTGCATCATGCACATTGCCTTTTATACTGACAAAATGGACGAGATGGTTGACTTCTATTGTAATAAGTTAGGTGCTAGAGAAAAGTCCATCGTCAGATATGGCGCCTACATCGACTACGATGATAGACCAGCTCTGCAGAAGATAGCCAAGGAAGATCCTGAGCGTATCTTTAATATTTATCTAGAGATAGCTGATGGTCAATTTATTGAACTGTTTTACGCAAGTCCTGACCAAAAGGACTATACTGGCTGGAATGAACACAAGGGATATTCGCATTTCGCTCTTTTGGTAGATGATATCTTTAAGACTCGCCAAGAGCTTGAGGATAAAGGTCTCGTCTTTGATACCGATATATCTAAAGGTCCATCAGAAACTTACAAGATGTGGGCTCACGACCCTGATGGAAACCGTTTTGAGATTATGCAGTATACTGCCGACTCCGTCCAAATTAAAGGAAATATCTAAGCACTTTTTAACTGAGATGTCCGCCTTGTAAAGCGGCACATTTTGGTATATCATGCACTTATGTATCGCAAATACCTATTACCGCTAGCTTTGATACTATGTCTTTCCTTGGGCACAAGGTGGCTTGCTCCCTATCTTACGGGAACCATTGGAAGTGCCATCTTCATTATACTTAGGGCTTGTATCCTATTTGGCTTTGGTCTATCGCTTAACTTCGCTAAGCGTAAGCGTTATGAGACTTGGGTTCGCAAGATTATCATATCCTTTGTCTTCATCTTCTTTCTAATATGGGACTTAGGGTATGTTATGTTGCCTAATTTAAGGACGATATTTAATAGCCTAGGCATTAGTGGCTATATCGTCTATCTCATCTATATCTACTGTGGTTGGTCATTCTTTGATTAGGATGACCTTTTATTTGCGGACGTGTTTTTCAAGTAAGGGACCTATAGCCTTATAAAGGGCGATACATATCGCTATCTCAAAGGGCAGTAGTATTAGGTTTTTAGGTATTGATAAAGATAAGTAATAGATGAAATTATTCGCATAAAGCATAGAATTCCAAAGACTGTTGAGAATGATGTTGTGAAGAAGGGTGACGGTGGTCTTGGCTAGTATTATGCGCTTAGTTGTAACTTCTTTGTGTAGAAAGAGGCTATATATGCTCATCGCTATCATTGAGCCTAGCGTATAGCCAAAGAAAAAGGGGCCACTAGGGAAGGCGATAAAGGCGATAATATCCTCTATTAGTCCATATAAGATGGCTGTCTTTACATCTACCATCATACCTACAATCATCATCACCACAAAACTAAAAGTGATGCGCAGGGTATCACTTAGTGGTATATAAAGGGCCGCTATCACTACATGGATAGCCATAAGTAAAGCCAGAGTAACGAGCTTTCTAGTCGTCATGAGGACATTTTACAGTAGTTGTGGTAGTATTGGTACATGGAATTGCTGGTGACATACCGCCCTACATTAGATATCGAAGGACTGAAAAAACGCGGTGTTTCTGGCATTATTGCCGGCACCAGCCTATCTCATCGATATGACCTGAGCCTAGATGACCTAGTTGCCTTGAGTAAGCGTGCTTCAACTCTAGGACTTAGCTTTTATGGCGATATCGATATCTTGGTCGAAGAGGCTATGGTACCAGTTATTGCAGAATACTTAGACTTCTTAGGTAGTCTCAAGTGTCAAGGTGTCTACTTTCATGACTTAAGTGTCTACTTTTTAGCTTTAAACAGTAGTATAAAAGAAGCTCTCATCTATGATAGTGGGCCACTTATCACTAATGGCCTAGACGCCACCTTCTTCTTACAAAAGGGAATAAATAGTGTCGTGCTGGCAAGAGAGCTCAACATCGAAGAGATTATCAAAATCGGTAAGTTAACTAATGGCCAAATTGATGTCCAAGTAGGAGGTCATATTATGACGGCAGAAAGTCGCCGTAACTTCGTGACGGATTACTTAGACTATATAGAAAGAGCTGATAAAGTAGGCGAGCATGTCATAGTGGAAAAGACGCGAAGCGGCAAGGCGCCGATAGTCGAAGATAATTATGGGACTCGTATCTATTCCGATACTGTTCTTTTGTGTCCTGAAGAATTTTTAGATATCGTCAAAGTCTCTAAGCGTCAAATCATCGATACGACATTTCTAAGTGATGAGCTTGTATATGACATGGTAGCGGCCTACAGCCACGCTAATGCCGCAAATGCCAAAGCCTTAAGTGACTTAATAGTAAAAAAACACAGTGATAAAACCTTTAGTACGGCTTTATTACACAAAGAGATGACCCTCACCAAGGAGGAAGAATGATAGAACTATTAGCCCCCAGTAAAGATATTGAAAAGGCCAAGATTGCCATTGACATGGGCGCTGATGCCGTTTACCTCGGTGGCAAGAAGTACTCTCTAAGGGCTAGAGCCAGTAACTTCGGCCCCTATGAGATACAAGAGATAGTCCGCTATGCCCATGAACAAAACAAAAAGGTCTACGTCACAGTCAATATGGTTTTTCACGATGGTGACTTAGTAGGCGTAGAAGACTATATAAAAGAGCTAGCTGATTTTGGAGTCGATGCCCTAATTGTAGAATCAGTAGGTCTTTTGACTTTGATAAAAAAGACTGCACCAAAGCTAGAAGTACACATCAGCACTCAAGCCTCAGCCTTAAACTCTAGAGTTGTCGAGACATATGCCCTATGGGGCGCTGATAGAGTAGTGCTGGCTAGAGAGTGTTCTATGCACGATATCGAAATTATTTCCAAGCGAAGCAAGATGCCCCTTGAGGTCTTTATTCATGGTGGTATGTGTGCTAATTACTCAGGACATTGCACTTTGTCGAATCACTATTGTCTTAGGGATGCCAATCGTGGTGGTTGTGCTCACAGCTGTCGCTGGAGCTATGACCTCTTTGTGGATGGTGAACTAATAAGTGACCAAGAAAGACCTTTCTCAATGGCGTCAAAGGATTTAAAGGCTACAGCTTACATCGAGCGGATGATAAAGGCCGGTGTCGCCTCACTTAAGATAGAGGGACGCATGAAGTCTTCCTACTATATCGCCCAGATTACACGTACCTACCGTAAGCTCATCGATGAGATTTATAAAGAAGGCGCACTTTCTAAAGAGCGTATTGCCTATTATGATAAAGAGATACAGAAGGCTGAAAATAGGCACAGTGCTTGTGGCTTTCTTGATGGTGCACTCACTAGTGATAAACAGATATACACCAAAGAAGCGGCTATGGTAACTCATGACTTTGTAGGCCTTGTCAAGGCTTATGATAAAGCTACAGGCATGGCTCAGGTTGAAGTGCGAAATCGCTTTGCCGTCGGTGAAGAGTTAGAAGTCTTTGGTAAAGACATCGACAATAAACAGCTAGTAGTGACAGCTCTTTACGATGAGCTATGGAAGCCTATCGAAGTTGCCAATCAACCGATGTCTATTGTTTCTTTGCCACTGCCTTTTCCTGTAAGTAAGGGCGATATGATAAGAAAGAGCACATGATAATAGAAGGTAGTATTGCCATAAAAGCCGCCATTAAGGCTAAACGACGGCAAGTAAGAAAGCTAATCATCGCTGAAGACAAAAAAGACCACGATACCACTTATATATTAAAACTTGCTAAAGAAGCCGGTATTGTGGTTGAACGATTAGAGCGCGATAAGGTAAATGATTTAGCCAGGGGTAGAACCCATGGTGGCTTACTGGCCGAAGTTGGCCCGCGCAGTTTTAGAGACGAAATAGTCAAAACTGATACCGTCTTCTATATCGACGGCATTGAAGACCCCTATAATCTCGGTTATGTTTTTCGTGACCTCTTGGCCTATGGCTATACCTCAGTCATCTTGTCGGGTCGTGACCTAAGTACGCAAGAAGATACCTTATTAAAGTCATCGGCAGGGGCCTATGACCTCATCGATATCTATAAGACTAAAGATTTATATAAGGACATAGAAGGCCTAAAAGATGACTACAGGATAGTTGCTCTTGCGCGTTCGGAAAGCGCTAGTGATATATATGAGTATACTTGGCCACAGAGGAAACTAGTTATCATCGGTGGTGAGAAGCGGGGCATCAATAAGGGTATCAGTAGCCTCGTTGATGATGAGGTCTTTATCCCGTATTTTAGTGATTTTAGACCAGCCCTAAATGCTGCTAGTGCCCTGGTAAGCGTTATTACTGTTATGAGGATGTATGATAAGCTCACTTACCAATAAGAAGGTCAAAGAGCTGACAAAGCTCAATCAAGTAAAGTATCGCAAAAGTCAGTATATCTTACGGGAAAAAGATATGATAGATGTCGCTATTGATAGGGGTCTTTGCGATTTATTGATTACCTTAGAAGAAACAGAGGCGACAGTTCCGGTAATGACCGTTACTAAAGAGGTCATGGCTAAAATATCGCAAGACGATAAGACGGAACTATTAGCCATCTGCGAAAAAGAAGAAAGACCCACATCGAGTAAAAGGCTTATCCTTTTAGACGATTTAGCTGACCCTCAGAATATTGGTACGATTATCGCTACAGCTGATAGTTTTGGCTTTGGTGGCGTCTATCTGAGCCTCAATTGTGCTGATATATATCATTCCAAGTGTCTAAAGGCGGCAGGCCCTTCCTTCTTTAATGTACCTGCTATTTATACTGACCTCAATGAAGTCATAAAAGACTTACAAGCTAAAGGTATAAGGGTCTTAGCTACAGGTCTTTATGATGAGACAGTCGACTTGTATGATTGCGCGGTCTATGATGATGTCGCCATCATCATGGGTAGTGAGGCCCGTGGTATAAAGAAGAGCTACTATACCATGACTGATGGAGTCATCAAAATACCGATGGCCAACATCGACTCCTTGAAT
>CAZXIB010000080.1:0-5133 GCA_964639815.1 uncultured Thomasclavelia sp.
CAAGGCTTCTTTCGGGGGAAGCAAACCCCTGCGGCAAGCTCGCCGAAAGTTATCCTGAGAGCTATACCGACGTTCCCTGTGCGCGCGGCTTTGCCGCCGACCCGCTCGCCGTGGAGTATGCCGAAGATATCTTCGTGGGCTACCGCTGGTACGACGCCGCGGGCATATCCCCCGGATATCCGTTCGGGCACGGGCTCTCTTACACGCAGTTTAGTTATTCGCAGCTTAGCGTTTCGCTTTCGGGCGCGCGCTTTAAAGTAAAAAATATAGGCGGCGCGGCCGGCGCAGAGGTTGCGCAGCTGTATATATCCCCGCCTGACTGCGGCTTCGCCTTTCCCCAAAAGAGGCTGGCAGGGTTTGAAAAGGTGTTTTTACAGCCGTGGGAAGAGCGCGAAATTTTTATTCCCTTTGATGGCGCAACTTTCCGCGCCTTTGACGAAAAGGACGGTAAATGGCACATATATGCGGGGCAATACGGCGTGCTTGTGGGCGCATCCTCGCGCGATATCCGCCTTGAAGGCGAAATTTTTATAGAGGGGGAGCCCGCCTCTGCCGCTGGTATGGGTGTGCAAGAGCGCCAAAAAATAATCGCCGCCGCAAAAAACTATTCCCCCGCGCCGACCGTTCCCGAAAAAGGCAGGGCGGAAATTACAATGTACAGCCCCATGAAAGACCTTGCGCGGGCAAAGGGGTTGGCGGGCAGGCTCATATACAGGCTGGCAAACAGAATAGTCAGGCGCAAGGGGCAGACGGCTCTGCTCACCTTCCGCTATATAACGGTGCGCGGGGTGGCGCAGTATGCGGGATTTAACCGCGCGCAGGCGCTCGGGTTTATCGACTTATGCAACGGCAGGTTTTTAAGGGGGCTTGCCGCCATTATAAGAAAAAAATCAAAAAAGGAGAAGCACATATGAGAGCTGCAATTTACGGCGCGGGCGCAATGGGCACCGTGCTGGGCGCCTATATTGCCAAGGCGGGTGTGCAGATAGACCTTGTAAACCACAACCGCAGCCACGTTGCCGCGCTTAACTTAGGCGGCGCGCAGGTGGTGGGTACGGTGCAGTTTACCGTCCCCGTAAACGCCATTCTGCCCGAAGAGATGTTCGGCAGGTACGACGTGATATTTCTTATGACCAAGCAGCGCCGCAATGCCGAGGTGCTTGAATTTATCGGACCGCACCTTTCAGACGAGGGCGTAATATGCACAATGCAGAACGGTCTGCCCGAACCGTCTGTCGCCGCGGTCGTGGGTGAAAAGCGCACCGTCGGCTGTGCGGTATCGTGGGGCGCAACATTTATAGGCGAGGGCAAGTCAGAGCTGACCACCCGCCACGGCGGACTGGAATTTGCCCTCGGCACGCTGTACGGCAACGAAAAAAAGCTCGATATGGTAAAGCCATACCTCGAATGTATGGGCAGGGTAAAGGTGGAGCGCAACTTTATAGGCGCCCGTTGGTCTAAGCTGACCATAAACAGCGCTTTTTCGGCGCTTTCGGCTATAACGGGGCTAACATTCGGCGGCATTTGCGACGATAAGTACGCCCGCAGGGTGGCGCAGGCGCTTTTAAAGGAGTGTATAGATACCGCTTCGGCGTGCGGCATAGTGCCCGAAAAGGTGCAGGGACACGACCTCGCAAAAATTCTGGGCTATAAAACGGCTTTAAAAAGGCGTATATCCTACGCCATGATTCCCGCCGCAATGAAAAAGCACCGCGCGCTGCTTTCGGGCATGCTTATAGATTTGCGCCGCGGCAGAAAGTGCGAAATCGACTTTATAAACGGGGTGGTATCCGCCTGCGGCAAAAAGGCGGGCTTTGCCACTCCCCTAAACGACAGGGCGCAGGAGATTGTCCGCCGCATAGAGGCGGGCGAATTTCCCATCCGTGCAGAAAATATTACGCTGTTCAAAGACCTCGTTTAACTCCGCCGCGCGCCGTGCGGCAGTCGCGGAGGTTTTATGAGGAAAAAATTCAAAAATTCGTAGCCTGCCCCATGGGCGGGCGCAGATATAAAGGGCGGTTATATGGTAAATGAATGGCAAATAACAATCCCCTGCCTTACGGGCGGGCGCACGCGCAGGGCGTATGTGTACCTGCCCCGCGGCTATTATGAAGAGGACAGGCGTTACCCTGTAATGTATATGTTCGACGGGCACAATCTGTTTTTCGACGACCATGCCACCTACGGCAAAAGCTGGGGCATGGGCGACTACCTCGACGATACAAATACCAAAATCATAGTTGCCGCGGTAGAGTGCAACCACGAGGGCAACGGCAGGTTAGAGGAATACTCTCCCGTAAACTTCCGCCTGTCGGACGGCTCATTCATCCGTGCGCGCGGCAAAAAATATATGGACTGGCTCACGCGCGATTTCAAGCGGTACATAGACGCAAACTACCGCACCCTGCCCGACAGAAACAACACGGCGATATGCGGCAGTTCTATGGGCGGGCTCATGACGCTTTACGCTATTGCAAAGTATGGCATGTACTTTTCTAAGGGTGCGGCGCTTTCGCCGAGTCTGTGGGTGGGCGACGGTCTGCCGCAGTTTATAAGCAATGCAAGTTTTTCGCGCGCAACCGCGCTGTATATGGACTATGGCAGCAAGGAGTTCAAAAACCACGCCGCCCAGCGCGAAATCTTTGCCGAAGTATCGGCAGAGCTTATAAAAAAGGGCGTCTGCCTCACCTCGCGCGTGGTGCCTGGCGGCACCCATTCAGAGGAGTCGTGGCAGCGGCAGATACCAATGTTCATGAACGCGTTGGGGTTTGCGGGCGAATAAAACAAGCGGCAATATGCCTCAACTATTTGACATATTGCGTGAAAAATATCGGCGTAAAGCCGTACAAAGGAGAAGTTATGAAGATAGACTACGGCAGAAGGTACAGCAACTTTCTGGGCAGAGATATGGAGTATAAGGTATACGGCACGGGCGGCAAGCCCGTACTTGTCATACCGTGCCAGAGCGGGCGTTTTTACGAGTTCGAGGACATGCATATGCTCGACGTCTATGCGCCCTTTATAGAGGACGGGCGGTTGCAGGTGTTTACGGTAGACAGTTTAGACGGCGAAACGCTGTGCGGTTTCGGCGACGAGCGCCGCCGCATAGAGCGGCACGAGGCGTGGATTAACTATCTTATTTCAGAGGCGGTGCCCGAATTTTCCGGTATAAACACGCGCGCCAACGGGTGGGAGATGCGCTTTATGGCGGCAGGGCTCAGCCTCGGCGCGCTGCACGCCGCAACGCTCATGTTCCGCTACCCCGACATATTCGACGCGCTTATGGCGCTCAGCGGCATATATACCAACGAATACTGCTTCGGGCAGTACCACGACGACCTCACCTACATTAACTCTCCCCAGCAGTTCATAGCAAATATGCCGCAC
Organism: uncultured Thomasclavelia sp.; assembly: GCA_964639815.1. Classification (GTDB taxonomy): domain Bacteria; phylum Bacillota_I; class Bacilli_A; order Erysipelotrichales; family Erysipelotrichaceae; genus JAHHTG01. The sequence continues at coordinate 3,388 of CAZXIB010000080.1, forward strand.
CATCACCCGTATATACAAAAATACAATAATTCGCGCATAGTGCTGTGCGTAGGCAGAGGCGCGTATGAAGACCAGACGTTAGACAGCACCTGCCGCTTCGGCGAAATACTGCACTCTAAGGGCATAGACGCCTGGGTGGACGTATGGGGGAGCGATTCCCGCCACGACTGGGAGTGGTGGTATATCCAGGCAGCTTATTTTCTGCCCATAATATTAGGAAATTAATGTCCGCGGCGGCATATGTCCGCACGGATAATTCGGAGGAAGAAAAATGAATAATAACTTTGTATTTATTTCACCCAACTTTCCTGCCAACTATTGGCGGTTTTGCCGCGAACTCAAAAATAACGGGTTCGACGTCCTCGGCATAGGCGACTGTCCGTACGACGACCTCTCGCAGGAACTCAAAGATTCCCTCACGGAGTACTATTGGGTGCGCTCGCTGGAAAATTACGACGAAGTCTACCGCGCCGTGGCGCTGTACGCATTCAAGTACGGCAAGATTGACTTTATAGAGAGCAACAACGAATACTGGCTTGAACGGGACGCGCAGCTGCGCACCGACTTCAACGTGTGTACGGGCTTTAAAACGGATGACATGGCGCGGGTAAAGTATAAGTCCCGCATGAAGGAGTTCTACAAAAAGGCGGGCGTGGTTACGGCTCGCTACTGCCTTGCCGATTCTGTTCAAACCTGCAAAAAGTTTATAGATACCGTGGGCTACCCCGTAATAGTCAAGCCCGATAACGGCGTGGGCGCAAACGATACCTATAAGCTCAATTCCGATAGAGAGCTAAAAGATTTTTTCAACGATAAGCCCCCGTACGACTACATAATGGAGGAGTTTGTAGAGGCAGAGGTCAACTCGTACGACGCCATAATAGACAGCCGCGGCGAACCTGTCTTTGAAACGGGCAACGTCACCCCCATGTCTATAATGGACATAGTAAATACCAACGGCAACAGCATATATTATATAGTCAACGAACTCGCGCCCGACGTCAAGGACGCGGGGCGGCGCACGGTTAAGGCTTTCGGCGTAAAGAGCCGCTTCGTTCACTTCGAGTTCTTCCGCCTCACCAAAGACCAGTACCTCGGCAAAAAGGGCGACGTCATTGCGTTAGAGGTCAATATGCGCCCCTGCGGCGGCTTTACGCCCGACATGATGAACTATGCCAACTCTACCGACGTATACAAGATATGGGCTGACATGATTGTCTACGATAAAACGCTTGTTTCTACGGGCGAAAAGTACTACTGCGCCTATGCCGGCAGGCGCGACGGCAAGCCGTTTATGTATTCCGATTCCGATATACGCCGCATGTACGCCGCAGAAATCAAGCAGGTGGGCAGAATCCCCGACGCCCTTTCGGCGGCGATGGGCAACGCATACTATATAGCCAATTTTAAAACCAAAGAGGCTATGAACTCGTTCTTCAAAGACGTATTGCTTACGAAAGAAATATAATTTTAACGTAGAGCGCCGCGCGGCATTTTTAATGCCGCGCGGCGCTTGCATTATGTCTTGTTTTGTAAAAAGCAGGCGGAATATAGCGCAAATAACAGTGTTTTTATCCGAAGGCAATAGCTTGACAAAGCGCCCCTTTTATGATTTGGCAAACCTTTCGCCTTTATATCAATGTTTTTTATGCGAAAAAATTTTTTGCGGCATAAAACTTGTTCTAAAATGCGGCGGTTGCAAATAGAATAGCATATACAAAACAAATTGGAGGAAAGTATGCTGGA
>CAZXIB010000081.1:0-5058 GCA_964639815.1 uncultured Thomasclavelia sp.
AGACCATGAAGGCCATGAAGGGAAAAGCAAATCCGGGTATGGTCAACCAGATTGTGAAGGAACTGATGGATAAGCAGTAGGATGGCAGACCATCCGGGTCTGGCATTCTGGAATCAAACGGGTGCTACAGGAACGAATGATATCCCGTGTTTAATGGATTGTACAATTAAAGTTAGTTATAAAACCGGAAGAAATTCAGAAAAAACAGAATTTCTTCCGGTTTTTGCATGGAAGTAGAATGTTTGCACATGTACTGGGGATGAGCAGATGTAATAAGTCAATCAGCTGAGGGGAGTTTACTCCGTTAATGTTACAGAAATTGCTATATTTTTCCCGTTTTCGACACTTAAATGAATTGGAAGAGCCGGAAAAACTTTCTGCGATTTGTAGAACTTTTATTCAATTACAAGTGTTGAAAATCCGGGCATTATTGCAGGACACCATTTCCTGGACTTAGGAGCAATTAACTGGAGTTATTTTGCTGATGAAAAACTACTAATAAGATGCCTCTTATAAATATATAAACAATATGTATTTTACAAAAAAATATAACGATGATATTAATATTGTATCAAGATTAATGAAATAGGAGGGCTAAATCATGAAACTATTAGAAGAAATGACAAAAAATGAACTGGAATTAGAACGAATTAGAGCGGTCACAGAAATCCAAAATTGCATGGCGCATTATGAAACAGTTCATATCAGCACTGAATTTGATTCGCAATCGACTGAGTGTTTTGCCATGTGGCGTCCGGACGTTTCTTGTGAAGTGTCTGACTGGGGGTGTGTGTTTGGGCCAGAAGCTTTACAAAAATTCTGGGACGCCCAGCAGTCAGAAGATGTGGCAGGTGGAATCTTCTTCCACACTTTGTGTACGCCCTGTATTGAGGTTGCAGGAGATTGCAAGACTGCAAAAGTGACGTGGGCCAGTGCTGGTTTTGAAACTATGCCAGCCGGAGTTATGGCTTCGGAGGCCAAATCATTCTGGTGCTGGGGGAAGTATGGAATGGACTTTATTCGCCATCCTGAAACAGGAAAGTGGAAAATCTGGCATATGAAATGGTTTCGTCAGATCCGTAATGATTATTATACAGACTGGTATAAAGACTCAAAAAATACATTGAAAGGATTCCCTGGAATGGAAGGTAAAAAACTTCAGTTAGATGGAATACAACCTTCAGTGTATCATCGGCCTTACAGTTCTGATCAGGCTCCGAGTCCGTTTCCATGGACTCCTCAGCCTTATGAACATTACAATGGCGATTTCCGATGGATCTATGGTGGGGCGGAGTTAGAAGAGAAATTTAATGTAAAATATCCCGCATATGAGAAATTTTATCATGTAAACTATCCTGAAAATGTCTAAGAGAAAGGTGAAGTATGAAAATTTTGGCTTTGATTGGGGGAAGGAAAAATAGTTCTTCTGAGGCAATGGCGAAGCTGGCTCTGCAAGGTGCCGTGGAGATTGGCGGATCAGATATAGATGTGACAGCTGTTCGCTTATTAGATCTTAACATTAAACACTGTACCGGATGTAATGCCTGTGTAGATGGACTTCTTTCTGGTACAGGAATTGGAAATTGTGTTTTACAGGATGATTTTCCCTGGTTGACAGAGCATCTGATGCAGGCAGACGGGATTATTATTTCTTTACCTATTTTTGAAAAAACTGTTCCTGGATATTTTAAAGATTTATGTGATCGCTGTGGACCAGGTATGGATGCTGCTTTGCGGCTTATGTCTAAAAGACTGAGAAAAGAACAGGGTAATCAGACTCTTCCGGATTCCCGGACCTGGAAACGTCGAGCAGTGAGTTTTATTGCACACGGTGGAAGTGATTGGAATCAAATGATGATGCCGGTAATGATGCACTTTGCTGTTCCCCTCAATATGGAGATTGTAGATCAGATTCTTATTCCGTGGGATCGTCAAGCACTACTTCATGAGAAAAATATTATCCGATTAAAGGAGAGTGGCGCTCATCTTTATAGTTGTCTGCATCAGATGAGTGAAACTATGCCTTATATTGGAATGGACGGACTTTGTCCAGTCTGTCATAATAATGTGTTTCGCTTAGGGAAAACTGTGGGGCAGACCAGTTGTGCCTGTTGCGGTATTACGGGTACACTTTCAGTTGATTCGAAAGGAAATGTGTCTATCATATTTACTTCAGAAGAACAGAGAATGTCACATATGCAAATGGAAGGAAAATTCAAACATATGGACGATATGCGTACTATTGGCTCCGATGCAAAAGATTTGATGCCACAGATTCTTTCTGTGAAAAAAAAATACAGTCATTTATTCTCAAATAGCATACCTGACTAGCAGAAGTATAAAAATGAAGGGGGGAAGTTATATGTCAACTGTAACCATTCTGATTCTTGTGTTGATTGCAGTGGTTCTATCTATTGTAATAGGTTCTATATTTAACATTAATATGGGTATCCTGGCATTGATTTTTGCGGCGATTATTGGCGGAATATTTCTCGATATTATGCCTAGAACATTATATACTTACTGGCCATCTAGTGTAATTATTCAAATTATCGGTGTTACATTTTTTTATGGGTTTGTGGGAGAGACTGGCGCGATTGCGGCATTATCGAATCATATAATTTATCGGGTACAAAATCGTTTTTGGATGATGCCGGTTATTATATATCTTTTAGCTGCTGCCCTGGGCTACATTGGTGTGAATCCGATGGGCATTAACGCTTTGATTCTTCCGGTTGTCGCGGGGCTATGCATGCATACCAATCGTTCACCTTTTGCTCTATTTATGATTTATGGTGCGGGAAATCTTGCTGGAATCCTCTCTCCATTAGGTAGTGCCGGTATTGTTGCCAGTGGAATGATATCAAGTATTGTTGGAGATGCAGCATCTGGTATGATGCCCCGAATCTATGTGAATAATTTTATTTTCAGTCTGATTGTGTTTGCCTTATGGTATGTTCTTTTTCGCTGTTGGGGAATGAAGGTTGATTCAGAACATAAAGATATTTTTAAAGAAAAGCCAGCTTCCTTTAATAAAGAACAAAAACGTGTGCTGATGATTATGTTTGCAGCTATTGCATTCTTTATTATAGTGGGAGTATTTCGAATTCCAATAATTAATTCCATGATTGATGTAGGATGGGTCTATATGTTATGCGGTGCGATATGTCTGGTGTTGAAATTGGGGAATGGCAGAACCATTATTTTCAAGAGTATTCCCTGGAGTATCATTTTATTGGTGGGTGGATTTTCCATTTTGTTAGGATTGATGACCAATAATGGAGTTGCAGATATGATAGCAGCAGTTTTATCTGACTCTGTTCCGACTTCTGTAATTACACCTTTGATGAGTCTGATGGCTGGTATTACCAGTATGTTTTCCGATTCAATCGGAGTGGTATTGCCATTGTATATTCCAATATGTGCAGGTCTGATAAGTTCTGGTATATCAGCAACGGGAATTTTTTCCGCCGCAGTAATTGGAGCACTTTCTACCGGAGCTGCGCCTATTTCGACAGGTGGTGCAATGGTTATGTCATTTGCCCCAGACGAATTAAAGAAAAAAATGTTCTGGATTTTATTGCTTTCTGCAGCGATAAATTTAGTAATTATAGTTTTGCTGTCTGCCAGTGGAATATTCGGTTGATTTTTCAAGCTGTATTGAGCAACGTTTATTGAGCAGCGTTCCCATGATGATTGTTGTGGAGCGCTGTTTTAAATTATGGACAGAATTGATCTGATATTGAAAATGAATATACCAGGATGAGAGGATGTGAATTTTATTTAACCGACTAGGATTTATATCGTTTTGCCATATAGGACATGACTTTTTCATGACTAAGGGCATCATACCGGGCTTCCTCCTGTTGTATATAATCCAAAAATTGCTTCTGCTCTCTGGATATTTGAAAATTATTTCTTATGGCGAGATAATTGGTAGTATTTAGTTCTTGCTGAATCAGATGGAAAGTGCCTTTTGTTTTTTGAGGTTCCATAAAATCACGAGCAATAACATTAGAATGGACAAAGTAGCCGTATGGAGCGCGATTCATAATATGTTGTATTGTGTTAATATCATTGATTATAAAGTGGATATTAGGATCCAGTCCATAATCACGGCACAAAGTCTGGAGCAGTTCTGGAGCAATTGTATGACTATTACAGAGTAACGGAGTCTGATCCAGATCCAGTAAAGAAATTTCTTTTATATTGCTTAGCGGATGTCCATATCCCAGATAAAGATAGATGGTGTGTGTAGAAATTGTATAATAGCTGATATTAGGGTGTTCAATTTTTTGATGAAGCAAGGCAAAGTCAATTTTTGACGTGATCAAGCGTTGAATTGCACAATCAGGAGTGATAAGTTCAGACTGAATAATGTATTCCGGGTGAGCTTTCCAATAATCCAGAAGTATAAGTTGAATAAATTCGGTTTTGGAACTATATCCTAAAGAAATGGTTGTTTTACGATTTATAGAAAGCGTTTGCAAAGCCTTCTTGCCTTCGTCCAAAGCGGCGAGTGCTCGATTTACATATTGAAGATATATATGTCCTGACTTACTTAAGGAAATTTGTTTCCCCTTCCGGATAAACAGTTCTGTGTTAAGCTCATGTTCTAATTTCCGGATCATTTGACTCAGAGCTGGTTGTGAGACAAATAGTTCTTCAGCTGCTTTTGTGAAATTTTGATGCTTTGCTACACATTGGAAATATTGTAATTGTAATAGATTCATAACTCTACATTCTCCTGGTATATCTTTTTAGAGGGAATAATACAGGTATCGGCATTATAATATCTGGTAACAGATTCTTCATACATATAATATATAATAAGTTAACTGTTTGATTGATATTGTTTATATAGATTATACCACAACGAAACCGATTGGCAAGAAGAGAAAAAGATTATTAGAAGAGAAAATATGACAGGCATACAAACTATAGAATGATTTGTGACTTTGTGGAAATTAAAAGGAGGATTTTATGAAACGAATGTATCCTAATTTATGTAAACCGATTACGATTGGGGGGATCACCTTCCGGAACCGGATGTTTTCC
>CAZXIB010000082.1:0-5051 GCA_964639815.1 uncultured Thomasclavelia sp.
CAATCGCCGATATGCTCACAAGAGTAAGAAATGCGATTGCTGCTGAGCATGAAAGTGTCAGCATACCCTACAGTAAGGTCAAAGAACAGATCGCCCGTATCCTCAAAGAAGAGGGTTATATCACTTCTTATAGTGTGTCTGGTGAAAAGGCCAAAGACAAGGTCATTACAATTGAGCTAAAGTATGGCCCCAACCACCAGAAAGTCATTACCGGCATCAAACGTATTAGTAAGCCAGGACTTAGGGTCTACGCTAAGAGTAATGCTATACCTAGAGTTTTAAATGGCCTTGGTATCGCCATCATCTCTACTTCTAAGGGCATGATGTGTGATAGAGATGCGCGCAAGAACCATACCGGAGGCGAGGTCATCGCCTACGTCTGGTAAGGCAAGAATAGGAGATAAGAAATGTCACGTATCGGAAATAAAACGATTACCATTCCTTCTGGTGTCACTATCGACATCAAAGAAGGCAATGAGGTGACTGTCAAAGGTCCCAAGGGAACCTTAGTACGTCAGTTTAGTCCTCTTATTGATATCGTCATCGAAGGGGACATCATTACTTGTAAGCGCGCCAATGAAGAAAAGCACACTAAGCAGCTTCATGGTACAACTAGAGCCCTACTCAACAATATGATAGTTGGCGTATCAGAAGGCTATAGTAAAGAACTACACATCGAAGGTATCGGTTATAGAGCGGCTTTAGCTGGTAAAACTCTTACCTTAAACATCGGCTACTCTCATCCAATTGAGTATGTCGTTGAAGATGGTGTAGAGATTGAATTAAACGGTACTGCTGATATCAAGGTATCAGGTATCGATAAACAACGCGTTGGCGAAGTTGCCGCCAATATCCGTGCCTTCCGCAAACCTGAACCTTATAAGGGTAAGGGCATCCGCTATAAGGATGAGCAGATCCGTCGTAAAGAAGGAAAGACGGCAGGTAAGTAGTAAAGGAGTAGCGAAATGTTAAAGAAGATTGATAAGAACAAAGTGCGTCAAAGAAGACACGCCCGCGTCAGAAAGAAGATCTCTGGAACTAGTACTTGCCCAAGACTAAACGTCTTTCGCTCTAACAGTCATATCCATTGTCAGATAATTGACGATACGACGGGAAATACCTTAGTAGCTTGTAGCAGTGTCGAATTAAAGCTTGCCAATGGTTCTAATGTCGAGGCAGCTAAGACAGTTGGTACAGAGCTTGCTAAGCGCGCTCTAGCTAAAGACATCGACCATGTCGTATTCGACCGTGGTGGTTATATCTACCATGGACGTGTCAAGGCAGTTGCTGAAGCGGCAAGAGAAGCCGGCTTGAAATTCTAGGAGGACCACATGGAAAACAACAGAAGACCAAGAAGATATGAACGCCCTCAGAAAGAATTCGATGAGCGAGTAGTTGTCATCAATCGTATATCCAAGACGGTCAAGGGTGGTCGTCGGATGCGCTTTAGTGCACTAGTCGTCGTTGGTGACCATAAGGGTCAGGTTGGCTATGGCTTAGCTAAGGCTAACGAAGTACCAGATGCCATTAAGAAGGCATTAGAAGTCGCTAAGAAGAATACTATTCGCATTCCCCTAGTCAATGGCAAAAAGACGATACCTCATACGGTCGTTGGTAAGTATGGGGCTGGTGAAGTCTTACTAAAGCCGGCTGGCGAGGGTACTGGTGTTATTGCCGGTGGTGCTGTACGTGCAGTACTAGAGCTTGCAGGCATTGAAGATGTCCTGAGTAAGTGCATTGGCTCTCGTACACCAATAAACGTTGTCCATGCGACATTTGAAGCCTTGAAGCAACTTAAGACGGTCAATAGCGTAAGTCGCTTACGCGAAAAGAAAGTCGAAGAGATAAGATAGGAGGCCTGACATGAAGTTACATGAGTTAGAATACAATGCTGGTGCTCGCAAAGAGCGCAAACGTCTAGGTCGTGGGCAAGGCTCAGGCCAAGGTAAGACGGCTGGTAAGGGCCACAAGGGTCAAAATGCCCGTTCTGGTGGTGGTGTTGCCATCGGTTTTGAGGGTGGACAGACACCTATCTATAAGCGTATTCCTAAGCGCGGTTTCACTAACTTTAACCGCAAGGAGTATGCCTTAGTCAATTTGCGTACCTTAGACCTCTTTGAAGATGGTACGGAAGTGACACCTGAACTATTAATGGAAAAAGGCATCGTCAAAAAGCAATTAAGTGGTATCAAGGTCTTGGGCGATGGCACTCTTACAAAGAAGCTATCGGTCAAGTGCCACAAGATATCTAAGACCGCACAGGCAGCGATAGAAAAAGCAGGCGGTAGCGTCGAGGTAATTTAAGATGATTCGGATATTTGTCGACTTCTTCAAGAATCGAGAAATTCGCAAAAAAATCTTCTTTACGCTGGCGATGATGTTGGTGTTTAGATTGGGTGCGGCTATACCTGCTCCTGGCATCAACAGCACCGTCATCGACCTGTCTAGTAACTCCATTCTTTCGATGATGAGCCTACTCGGTGGTGGTTCGATTGAACAGATGTCGGTATTCTCGCTGGGTGTTGGCCCATATATTACTGCCAGCATCATTATTCAGCTACTCAGTATGGACATCATCCCACCGCTTGCCGAGATGGCTAAGTCTGGTAAAAAGGGCAAACAACAACTAGACCGTATCACTAGATACTTGGGTGTTGTTATGGCGCTATTACAGGGCTTCTTCATTGTCAAGATGTTCTCTGACCAGTATGGCATTGTCGATGACCCCTCTACTATCACCTATATCTACATCGCCATCATTCTAACAGCTGGTACAATGTTCCTACTTTGGATTGGTGATCAGATATCGCAAAAAGGTATTGGTAATGGTGTATCTATCATTATCTTTGCTGGTATTGTCGCTGGCTTCCCAAGTTCTTTCACGACAGTCTATAATACTGTCTTAGCAAGTGACGTAACGGTTGCTGGTGTTAGCGCCTTTGCCGCATATATCGTCATGTTTGTGGCGATTATTGTCTTAGTTGTCGCTATGCAGATTGCTGAGCGTCGTATACCTGTACAATACTCAACTAGTCATTCCTACAACAAGACCAAAGGTGACTTAAACCACTTACCATTAAAGGTGAACTCAGCTAGCGTTATTCCTGTTATCTTTGCCAATGCCCTCTTACAGGGTCCGCAGATTATCTTGTCTTGGATAGATCAGGATGCCTACGAATGGTTAGCTGACTTCCTTGATTTCTCACAACCTTATGTCTTAGTTATCTATGCTGTGCTCATCATCTTGCTTACTTTCTTCTATACGAATATGACGGTAGACCCCAGTAAGTTAGCCGATGATTTGAACAAGCAGGGTACTTATATACCAGGTGTTAGACCAGGTGCTGAAACTAAGGAATACATCAGTAAGGTAGTCAACCGTATTACGGTTTTAGGTGCTTTCTTGCTTACCTTCATCGCTGTCTTACCTTATGCGATGACAATCGTCTTCGACCTGTCTTATTCAGCTGCCATCGGTGGTACAGGTATCATAATCGTCGTTGGTGTTGCCATGGAGACAATCAAACAACTCAAAGGTGAGATGACCAGTAGGTCATATCGTGGTTTTATAGGGAGATAAGATGCACTTGCTCATTATGGGAGCCCCCGGTAGTGGCAAAGGCACAATGTCAAAAAAGATTTCTTATGAGTATGACATAGCCCATATCTCCACTGGCGATCTCTTAAGAGAAGCTGTTAAAAGTGGTAGCCCAGTAGGTCTAAAGGCTAAAGGATATATGAGTCAGGGCCTACTGGTACCCGATACTATTATCCACGACATCATCGTCGAGCGTCTGGCGAAAGATGGTGACAAGGGTTTCTTGATGGATGGTTATCCCCGAACTCTTGAACAAGCCCAAGACCTCGATGACATCTGTAAGTCCCTTGATATTGAGATTGACCATGTCATCGCCTTAGACCTTCCTGATGAAGTCATAGAAAAAAGGATAACGGGCCGTCGTGTTTGTAAAGACTGTGGTACTATCTATCACATCGATACAAAACCTTCTAAAAAAGTGGGAGTTTGCGATGTCTGTGGTGGTGAGCTCTATACAAGGGCTGATGATACCCTAGAATCACTAAGGGTTCGTCTTTCGGAGTACGAGAAAAGCACTAAGCCACTTATTGACTATTACAAAGACCACACTTCTATCATCCATATTAATGGAGATGGGTCAATTGAGGAGGTCTTTGGGGCTATAAAGGAAGCTCTTGGTGCATGATATCGATTAAGTCAGAGCGTGAGATAGCTCTATTAAAGAAGGCTGGGGCGATTGTTGGTCATACTCACGCAGTACTCGCTGGAGCCATAAGGCCGGGTATTACGACAAAAGAATTAGATAAAATGGCCGAAGAAGTGATTATCTCAATGAGCGCGACACCTTCCTTTAAGGGTTATCAGGGTTTCCCAGGCAGTATCTGTGCTTCTATTAACGAGATGCTGGTGCATGGCATACCTGATGATAGAGTCTTAAAAGATGGCGACATCATATCGATTGATATCGGTGCTTGTTATAAGGGATATCATGGCGATAGTGCTTGGACATACGCCGTTGGTTCGATCAAACCTGAACATCAAAAACTACTTGATGTGACAAAAGAGTCCTTGTTTAAGGGCTTAGAGCAGGTTAAGGCCGGCAATCACGTAGGTGATATTGCCCATGCCATCCAGAGTTATGTCGAATCCTTTGGTTACAGCTTACCGATTGAGTATACAGGTCATGGTGTTGGTAAAAACCTTCATGAAGATCCAGCTGTACCCAATATCGGTATGCCTCATACCCTAGAGAAACTAAAAAAGGGTATGGTTATCGCTATAGAGCCGATGGTCTTTATGGGTCGACCTCATACTAGGACATTGTCTGATGGCTGGGGCGTAGTCTCTAAAGATGGCTCATGGGCAGCGCACTATGAGCATACCGTCGTCGTTACTGATGATGGCTATGATATCACGACTATCAGGGAGGAATAAGTGGCAAAACAAGACGTTATTGAGATTATGGGCGTGGTAACAGACACATTACCAAACGCACAATTCAAGGTGAAACTAG
>CAZXIB010000083.1:0-4947 GCA_964639815.1 uncultured Thomasclavelia sp.
TAGGTGAGTTCTTCAAGACTCGTTTCAATATCATAAGGGTAGAAACCCAACCTTACGGTGAAGAAGAAGGATATAGTACCTTCACCACTAATGCCGCCAAGAAGGCCGCTGAAGAAGCCATTAAACGTGCGAAAGATTCGATAGGAGCCGACATTGTAAGGCTTATTTTAGTAGTACCGTCTGTAGGCTTTAAACGCTATCCTTTAAAAGTTAATGTTAGGTGCGGAAATGGTGTGGTCTCAAAGGATGATGTCAATAGGGCTTTGCGCAAAGCCATGCATACCAAGGTCGACAACAACATCACCATTGTCAATGCTGTCTGCATCAAATACACTTGCAATGGCATATCTTCTAGACGAATACCGGAAAGAGAATTGGCTGAGGAATTAATTGTTGATATAGACCTCTTATGTGCTGATAAAATGCTTGTTTTTGACCATGTTGCAATTTTAGAGTCCATCGGTATTGAAGTACTTGATATAAGCTTGGATATGTATGCCATCTGTAAGGAAGCAGTTCTCTTTGAACAAACCGTCAACCAAAATCTCATCCTTATAAAAGCTGATAACGATACGACGACGCTAGCCTTACTTTCAAAGGGTAAACTTTATAATGTCGAAATACTCTATGAAGGACTTAGAACTATCTACACTAAGATTTCTGAAGATTTAGGTTTACCAATGGATGTTACTAAACGTCTTGCAAAATACAATACAAATGTTATTAATCGCGAACAAATTGGTGATATCATATACGCATATAATGAGGTTGATGGTACTTCTAAGACACTAACACAAGATGTCCTGATTGATAAGGTCTATCCTGAAGTAAGCAAACTAGCAACCTCAATCAAACAAGCCTGCGACCCTATATTAGAAAGTGGTCTTGTATCAATCGTTATCGTAGGTGAAGGTGCTGATTTAGCGATGTTGGTTACTGAAATTGGCAAGCAAAGTGCTGTCAATACCAAAGTCTATTGTCCTGAGACGATTGGTGCTAGAGACCCTAGCTATTGTACACTGTTAGGTGCTCTATATGGCTATCGCGATCTCAATGAATTAATGGATCGCAAACTATCTTGCATTGACCTGTATAAATTTACAGAACTGATAGAGAAAAGAGAAGATTCGCAAACCGAGTCACTTACAACCAAGATTCGAAATCTATTCCAACTAAAAGACAGAGGAGGAGAAGCTCATGAATGATATAAAATTCGATCCAATCGCTAAGATAAAAGTATTCGGCATCGGCGGTGCTGGCTGCAACGCCGTCAGCCGCATGGTCGAAGAAGGAGTCAAGGGTGTTGAATTCTGGGTGTGTAATACGGATGTCCAGAGTTTAAACATATCTAATTGCGAAAACAAGCTCATCCTCGGCAAACAGACAACCAAGGGTCTTGGCGCTGGTAGTAACCCTGAAATAGGTAAGAAAGCAGCTGAGGAATCACAAGAAGATATCAAGGCAGCCATCGGTTCAGCCGACATGGTCTTTGTAGCAGCCGGCATGGGTGGTGGCACTGGTACTGGTGCGGCACCGATATTCGCTAAATTAGCTAAGGACGCTGGAGCTTTAACAGTTGGTGTTGTTACTAAGCCTTTTGATTTTGAAGGTCGCCGTCGTATTGAACAAGCTGCTGCTGGCTTAGAAGCTCTAAAAGAGTATATTGACTCGATGATTATCGTCTCTAATAATCAGCTGCTGTCAGTAACTGGTTCTATGTCTTTTCAAGACTCCTTCCGTGAAGCTGATAATATCCTGCGACAAGGTGTGCAGACAATAACCGATTTGATTGCGGTTGAAGCCTTTATTAACCTTGATTTTGCCGATATTCGCACAGTCATGGAGGGTCAAGGTAGCGCTTTGATAGGCATTGGCATGGCAGAAGGTGAAAATAGAGCTAAGGAAGCGGCACAAAAAGCCATAAATTCACCATTACTAGAAGCACAGATTAGTGGCGCCAAGAATGCCATTGTCAATATTACAGGTGGGGATGGTGTAAATCTGCGTGATGGAGCGGAAGCTGTTAACTACATACGAGAAGCCGCTGGTTCTGAACTCAATATCATCTATGGTATTGCCGAAAATAAGAACATTGGTGATTCCATTATCGTTACAGTTATTGCAACTGGCTTTGACTTGCCTAAGACAAGACGAACACAGCCTATTTTGAGTCAGCCGACACCAGAAGTAAGCTTTACTAAAAGTGAGAGTTATCTCGATGATTCTGTTGTGATTGATGATGTCGATGATAACGATATTCCAAGCTTCTTCCGTTCTCGCTAATAACGTACATTCTTACAAGAATCAGTCGGTATCTGTGCGGTTTGCAGATACCGTTTTAATGAGAGAAGACCATAAAAGGGCGAAACTAAAAAGTAGTGTGAAGTACTAGAATCTCACACTACTTTTACTAATTGTACTGAGCTTTTATGAAGTCGATAGTTTCTTCAAAGGACATGGTATTGACGATATCTTCATCACGTTTCTTAATTTCGATGATGCCATCTTGAGCCTTTTTACCAACTGTTAGTCGATATGGTATGCCTATGAGATCCATGTCATTAAATTTGACACCCGGTCTTTCATCTCGGTCATCATAGATGATATCAAGTCCTTCTGCCTGTAATCTTTCGTAAAGTTTATCAGCTAGAGCGATTTGCGCTTCATCCTTTTGACTAATCAAGATTATACCAGCTTGATATGGTGCAATAGCCTTAGGCCAGATAAGACCTTTGTCATCGTGATTTTGTTCGCAGACAGCAGCCATAATTCGTCCAAGACCAATGCCATAGGAACCCATCCAGACAAACTCATTGTGGTTGTCTTTATTTAAGTATTCTAAATCTAAAGCCTTAGAGTACTTAGTGCCTAATTTGAAGGTATTACCAATTTCTATGCCTTTGGTAAAGTGGAGAGGTTTGCCACATATTGGACATAAATCACCTTCTTTTACTTTAGTAATATCACCGATGTAGTCAGCCTTGAAGTCTGACATGTTGACATTGATGTAGTGATAGTCAGTCTTATTGGCTCCAACAATGAAATTATGTAACATAGTGACTTCTTGATCAACGATTAGTGGAAGCTCAAGACCTATAGGCCCAGCAAAGCCAACTTTGGCATCAGTAAGTCGCTCGACATCATATGTTTCAGCAAGACTCACTTCATCAGCACCAATAAGCTTAGATAGTTTAGTCTCAGAAATGTCTCTATCACCTCTTACAAGGACACCATAGAACCTATCGTCCATCTTATAAATCATTGTCTTAACGAAGCGGTCGGCATCTTTTTTCAAGAAATCGCAGAGATTCTTTATCGTACCAACATTGGGTGTATAAATCTCTTCTTTTTTAAGGAAGGGTGCAGTCTCTTCGACTAAAGCCTTTTGGGCAGTTGCAATCTCGAGGTTAGAAGCGTAGTCATCGCAATAGACGATGGTATCTTCGCCAATTTCAGTAACAGCTTGAAATTCTTCAGAAAGCAGCCCGCCCATGACGCCAGTATCAGCCTTGACTATCATATATTTTAATCCAATCTCATCGAATATTTTGACATAGGCATCAAACATCTTTTTATAAGAAACATCCATACCGGCTTCATCGACATCGAAACTATAGGCATCCTTCATAACAAATTCCTTAACTCTTATAAGACCAAATCTAGCCCGTGGTTCATCGCGGTATTTGGATTGTATCTGAAAGAGGTTGAAGGGTAGGTCTTTATAAGAGCGAATCTTCATCTTGGCGGCAACAGCGAATAATTCTTCATGTGTTGGGCCTAAGACCAAATCTTTTCCAGACCTATCTTTGATACGGAAGATAGAAGGGCCAAAGTTAGCTAGTCTTCCCGAGCGTTCATAGTAGTCAGCGGCAATCATGGCAGGCATGCGTAACTCTTGACTACCAGCAGCTTCCATATGTTTTCTGACGATGTCTTCAATCTTCTTTTCTACCTTTAGTCCTAAAGGCAACATTATATATATGCCAGCTGAGCTCTTTTTGATGAAGCCGGCCTTGCTTAAGAGGTTGCCACTTGCTGATTCTTCGTCTTTGGCATCCTCTCGTAGAGTGTAGAAATAACTGTCTTTTAAGCGCATAAGGCCTCCTTGAAAACTAATCAAGATTATAGTACATCAACTATGAAAAATCTATTTTTCATAGTACAATACTCCAAAAAGGAGGGGTCTATGAGCGTTTTTTTTAAGGATGTTTCGCATACCTTTAATGAGTATCTACTGGTTCCGGGTCTGACAACTGTCGACTGCACACCTGATAAAGTCAACTTGACGACAGCTCTAGTGAAACACAAGGTCAGCGAAAGAAGTCCAATCGAACTTAAAATACCACTGACTAGTGCCATTATGCAGTCTGTATCTGATGACAGATTAGCCATAGCCTTAGCTAAGGAGGGTGGTATATCCTTTATTTATGGCTCTCAACCCATCGCCGATCAAGCGGAGATGGTAAGACGTGTCAAGAACCACAAAGCTGGCTTTGTCGTATCGGATTCTAATATACGTCCTGACCAATCGCTCAGTGAATTGCTTGAGCTCATCGCTAAGACTGGTCATTCGACAGTTGCGGTTACTGATGATGGTAAACCCTTTGGTAGGCTCATGGGCGTGATAACTTCGCGTGACTACCGTCTCAGTCGTGTATCGCTAGATGAAAAGGTTGAGAAGTTCATGACGCCCTTTAAAGACCTCATTTGTGGTCATATCAGATATGACCTTTCTAAATGTAATGACATCATTTGGGAGCACAAGCTCAATTCTTTGCCTGTCATTGATGAAGAAGGCCATTTGGTCTACCTTGTCTTTCGCAAAGACTATGAAGCTCACAAAGAATATCCCAATGAGCTGTTAGATAGTCAAAAGCGTTTCTTAGTAGGCGCTGGTATTAATTCCCGTGACCATGAAGAGCGTGTGCCAGAACTAATAAAGGCTGG
>CAZXIB010000084.1:0-4885 GCA_964639815.1 uncultured Thomasclavelia sp.
GACCAATTAATTATCCATATCGAAAAGGCGCTAACCTCATACGAGGGCGTCTATCCGATGATTGCAAATGAATTTGCGCGCCATAACGTTACAAAGGATATTAAATTTATAAATAGAGAGGACGACGCCGGCGACGCGGGGTTAAGAAAAAGCAAGCTGCAATATAATCCCGTAGCGCTTGTTGATAAATATAATGTTTTACCCATGCGCGTTATCGACGGCGTTATGAAATTGCCGCAACTAAAAGCTGAGCGGCTGGTTTTAAAGGAAATTACCGATATGTATGCCCTGCCCTTTTACAGGTTGGAGTATGATTCAGAGCGCAACAAGTATTGGGGGTATGATTGGCGTGAGCATTTTAGCGGCGAGCCTACGCCCGAATACTTTTTGCGCGGCATACGCGAAGATTTTAAAAACAAGGAAGAGATGCCGTTAGGCGTCTTCTATAACAAAGAACTTGTCGGCGAAGTTGTTCTGCATAATTTCGGGTACAGAAGCGATTGCGAAATCGGCGTCAGGCTTCTGCCCGAATTTGAGGGCAGGGGCTTTGCCGCCGAGGCGCTGATATGCCTGATGAGGTATGCATTTTACGAACTCGATATAGAAACGGTAAGCGCTAAATGTTTTAAACAGAATGGGCGGAGCAGAAAGACCCTTTTGTCTGCGGGTATGAGGGCGGACGGAGAGGACGACGTGTATTATTATTTTAAAAAGACGGCAGCCATGTAAAAAGTTTCACGGGAAACCAAGGGCTTATTGAAATAATAGCAATTTTTTTGATATTTAAGGAGCATTATGGATAAAAAATTTATATTGAAGGCAATATTGTTGAATAGCGCATGGGTTTTATGGATTGTGTTGAGTGTATTTTTGGGGTACATAATCTATCGGGAGGGATTTCCCTCCCAAAGATTCGTCATTATTCCGTTCAGCTTGTTGTTTCTCGCCGTTGGCGGGGTCGGGGCATTTTTAGTCAACAGGGTCTTGAAGAAGCGGAGAGCCGATAGCTCGAAGTCTTTGCCGAAAGGGCAGGGGGCAGAAAAAGAGCGCGAAAGTAATATTACCGAAAATATTCAGGCAGATGATATAACAGCTTCCGAAACGGATATAAACATAGCATTTAAAGATAATACAGGCGAAAATTAAAAAAATCCCGCATATCGTTGTATGCGGGATTTTTATTTCGTTACATAAGGGCTTTGCCCTGTGCGGTTCCGATTACGGTAAAGATATTTAGCTCGTTGCCGGTAGAAGCGTCGAGGTATACATAGTAGGTGTTGCCGTCGTAAGTTCCATAGAACTCATAAGCCAATTCCTCGCTGCCGTTCAGCGGTATCACCGCAAGCCTTCTGCCTGCCACTTCCAGCTTGCCGCCAAGTTTTTCCTCTGCCTGCGATACCGTAAGCCCTGCCTCGCCAATTGTACGCTCGCAGTGATTGAGGACATACGATATTGCCTCGATGCCTGTAACAAGCCCCCGTTCTTCACACACTTTTACCTTGATAATGTCGGGGTATATTATTGCGCCATCCTGTTTATAGGCAAAATTCAGGTTGCACGTCGTTCCGTTTTCGCTTGCCCACACGGCTTGCATACCCGTGTAGCCTATATTTTCAAGGAAGTTTTCGGCAATTGTAATACAATTTTCAATGTCGAAGTTGTGGTCGTTGCACGGCCTGTAACTGTCGAACATTACAAGTTTGCCGCCTTTTTCAGAAAACTGTGCAAAGTATTCATCGCCGTTTGCGGTAAAGGTTACGTTATAGCATTTAATCTGTCCGCTCACCGCTTCGCCCGTACACCTTGCCTGTTCGCAGCCGTAATCCGCGAAGTATTGAACGGCAAGTTCCTCTGCACGGGATGGCGTTATATCTTCCAGCCCTTCAAGGTTCTTTGCGCTCACCTTTTCTGCACTTTCGGCAAAGGGACCGTCGTAAATTTCCTTAGGGGTCTCTATTGAAAGTTCTGTAAATCCCTCAAAGCCGTCGAACATTTCGCCCTTTCCTTTAAGTGCGGCAATCATATCCTTTTCGCTGAGGTTGCCCGTAAGCGCGTTCAAAAATTCTTTAAGCTGTCTGTTGCATTTATACATATATTCTATTGTCGCCGTCTGCGATGACGTCAGTTCGCCGCCGCTTGCAACGGTGTACAAAATATTCTGGGCGCTGTCGCCCATCTTATTGATAAATGCGGTGATATTGTTGGTAAGCGCTCCCGCTACGGGCAGACGTTCGATGCAGCTTTCAGCCATTTCGCTTTCGATAGCTATATCGGTAAATATTTTAGCCCTGTCCCCTGCGGACGTAGCAATTTTAGCCTTAGACAGATTGGCGTCGAGGTTGTCCACTATAGAGTTAAGTTCGTATACCGAGTGGGAGAGGTCGCTCGTCATGTCTGCCTGTATGCCGTTCATGTTTATCCATCCGAATGTGAGCATTGTGCCCAGCGCCAGCGTGGATACGCCTAAGGCTATTACCGCGGCAAGCCATCCGCCAAATCCCGGGGTGCGGTCTTGCTTCTTTTTGCGTTTTTCGGCGCGCACTTTAAGCGCGTGTTCTCTTTTGGCAATTTTGGCGTTTAGTCTTGCCTCTCTGCGCGCCTTTGTCGCCTCGGTTTTGGCTATCCGCGCCTGCTTTCTCTCTTCCTGTCTTGCCTCGCGGCTCTTGCTTTTCATAGCGTCCCTGCGTTCCAGCCTCTTTTCTTTTCGCTGTTCGTGTTTGAGCTTTAAAGCCGCCTTCTTCTCTTCTAAGCGCGCTTTAAGGGCAAGCCTTTTTTCCATTCTCTTTTGCTTCTTTTCCTGCTTTAACAGCGCGGCTTTCAGCTTTTTATCTTCTGTTGTCGGTTGCTTTTTGTTGTTATGTTTTGTATGCGAATTTGTGCCTCTTTGCACAGTTTTATTTGCAGTAGATTTAACTGTTTGAGAGGTTTTCTTTGCTTTTGTCTGTTCCTGTGCACCTTTTTCGGGCGTCTTGCGGGCAAGACTTTCTGCCTTCTTTGCACCGCTCGATTTCTTATTCTCGCTCATTCATCCCTCCTATATTGCAAAGACGTGCCTGCCGATAGTGGTCACCGTCTGCCTTGAAAAAATCCAGCTGCTCGTCGCAGTGGCGGGGTTGTAGTAATACAGGCACCCGTACGTCGGGTCCCAACCGTTCATAGCGTCCTGCGCCGCATTTATTGCAGTCTGATTGGGCGTAAGGTTTATCTGCCCGTCAGATACGGCGGTAAAAGCGCCTTTCTGGTAGATGACGCCCGATATGGTGTTCGGGAACATAGACGACGCCACGCGGTTTAAAACCACCGCGCCCACGGCTACCTGTCCCGTGTAACTTTCGCCGCGCGCCTCGCCGTATATGCATTTGGCGAGGAGGTACAGGTCAGAGCTTGTATAATTAGAATTAGAGCCCGCCTTTTCCTCGTTTTCGAGAACCCTTACAGAATCGTTCATGCCAAGGGCGGCAAAGGTCGCCTTGCCTGCTATGCCGTCTACCGTCAGTCCGTTTTTACGCTGAAAGCTCTTTACGGCTGCGACGGTGGCGGGACCGTAAATTCCGTCTACTTCGCCGAAATAATAGCCCCAGTTTTTTAGCCTGCGCTGCACCTCTTTAACCTCGCCCCCGCTGGAGCCCTGCCTTAAAATGGCGGTATAAGCCACAGGTTCTGAAATAAAGCTGTCGGCTGCGGGAGCCGCGTTAAGTGCCGTCACCGTGCATACGGCAGCCGCAGATAGCGTAACCAGCCCTATTTTTAGTGCTTTGTTCATTTTTCCTCCTTAATTCGGCGCCCTTGCAGGCTGCCGCGTATATCAATCAAAAAATTTTGAGATTATGTCGAGTATAATGGAGCGGTATTCCACGTCGGCTGTGCCCGAAGTAAAGCACAGCGGCGGATAGATGACGCACCACCAGTTGTCGCCTGAGCCTTCGCCCAGCTCTATAATCAGCGCGTCATATATGCCGTCTTCCAGCGTAAGGTCACCGTATACGCGCGTCGGAAAGTATTCCGAGCGCACTTCGGCGTTCGCGCCATAGGTCATACCGTTTTCGCGCAACACCTCCTCGCAGACTTCTTCAATTTCGTCGGTCAGGCTTCCGATAATCTCTATGGCGGTCTCTTTGTCGGTACACTGCGCGCAGTAGGGGGTAAGAAATTCCACTACGGCGTCTTTTACCTTATATTTAACGGCTTGGTCTTCTGTTCCGTTAGAATTGGCGCGGACGTGTATGCGCAAGTAGTCTGTTTCGGCGGAAGCCGTGTCGCTCCCGGCGGAACAACACATGTATACCGCCGTTGCAATTATTATGATGATTACAAAAAAAGTTATACAAAAATTTTTCATACACACTTTATTGCCGCCGATTCTTTGGTTTATACATTCATTGACAACTAAATTTATAATGTAATCAAAGCGGACTTTTGTGCCGCGATATGGCAGAATACGCGGCATAAAATAGTTTGTGCGCGGAAATTATGGCGGATTGTCTGGTCTGTATGTAAAAATTGATAGTGCCGCTGAAAAAATTGAATAATTTTAGTAGCGCTACTGATTTTTTTGGTAATATTGAGGTAAAATTTAAAAATATGTATGGAAAAATAGTCGCGGCTACAGAGCAACTCCATGCCGCCTTATCGGGCAAAAGTTGTTGCGGCGCCCGTTCGCTCTGCGGCAGAAAACGGCATATAAAATGACGGCTTCGTCCCCCGTAACAAGTAAATATTTTGTAGAGATTTGAATATATTGTGTATAGAAATATAAAAAATTATATATATTGTATATTGTAGAGAGCAGGTTATCAACCGATAAAAATTTTTATAAAAAACACAAAAAGTTGAGCCAAAACACTTGATTTTTGCCTTTTTATTTGGTATATTATTTAAGCGTTCG
>CAZXIB010000085.1:0-4820 GCA_964639815.1 uncultured Thomasclavelia sp.
TTTAAAATTAGTATTAGTTAGTTAAAAAATGGGTCGATAATTGGTGTTAGTCTGTTTTTTTAAACAAGTCTTCCCCTTCTTACGCGCATCGGCGAAGTAGGAAAACTGCCTTTACCGAGCTATCGAAGGCAGATATTGATTTAGGAAAATAGCCCTTTAAGATTTATGTAGATATTTATTGAAAACGGTTAGAAAATATGCTATTAAAGGGCTAGGAATGACAAAGGTCTTTTAAAGACTGAGTCATGATGAAGGGAGAGATTATTGATGAAAGAAGGAATTAAGATTGTTACAATCGGTGGTGGTAGTAGCTATACTCCAGAGTTAATGGAAGGTTTTATCAAACGTTATGACCGTATACCCATCAAGGAGTTTTGGCTAGTCGACATTGAAGAAGGAAAAGAGAAACTAGAGATTGTAGGTGCCTTAGCCCAGAGGATGTGGGATGCTTCAGGTCATGATGTAAAAGTTCATTTAACACTTGACCGTCGTGAAGCACTTAAAGACGCCGACTTCGTAACTACGCAATTTAGAGTAGGTCTGCTCAATGCTAGAATCAAGGATGAAAGAATACCCCTCTCATATGGCATGATTGGACAAGAGACCAATGGTGCTGGCGGTATGCTTAAGGCTTTCAGGACAATCCCTGTCATTCTTGACATCGTCAAAGATATGAAAGAACTATGTCCTAATGCTTGGCTTATCAACTTTACCAATCCTAGCGGTATGGTCACAGAGGCTATCATCCGCCATGGTAAGTGGGAAAAGGTCATTGGTCTATGTAATGTGCCAATTGGCGCTATGATGATGGAGCCAGGACTTATTGATACCGAGCGAGAAGACCTCATCTATAAGTTTGCCGGTCTTAATCACTTCCATTGGCACAAAGTCTATAATAAAAAAGGCGAGGATGTAACTTCAAAAATTGCTGAGAAATTATTGGCATATGCTGATGATCCAACAGCACCTAAGAATATTAAAGGTAAGAAGTGGCAAGAAGACCTCTTATTAGAGACCAATATCATCCCCTGCGCCTATCATCGCTATTACTACTTGACGGAACTAATGTTGGATGAAGAGCTCGAAGAGTACAATTCTGAAAAAGGAACCAGAGCCCAACAAGTTCAAAAAGTTGAGAAGGAATTGTTTGAGATATACAAGGATTTAGATTTAAATCATAAACCAGAACAGTTATCCAAACGCGGTGGTGCTCATTACTCAGATGCAGCTTGTGAGACGATTGCTTCAATCAATGCCAATAGTCATTCCGAACTAGTAGTTTCCACCAAAAACAATGGTGCCGTACCAGATCTTCCGGCTGATTGTGTTGTCGAGGTATCTTCTTTCATCACCGGAAATGGTGCTCTACCTATCGCCTTTGGCCCCTTAGGTCATATCGAAAGAGGTTTCCTCCAGATGATGAAGTCAATGGAACTTTTGACCATCGAAGCGGCTATTACTGGTGATTATGGTAAAGCCGTTGCTGCCTTCACCCTCAATCCGTTAGTCGTCTCAGGTCCTACTTCAGTCAGAGTCTTAGATGAACTACTACTAGCTCATAAGAAGTACTTACCACAATTCAAAGATTCAATCGCCAAGATAGAAGCCAAGGGCGTCACTATCAAAGATGATATAGCTCGTGAATTGTGTGAAAAAGGACTATAAGACTTCCTGATTTACTTACCCAAAACTTATGAAAGCCCGTTACCATGCGGGCTTTTTGTATATCTATCGGATTTCGGTTGATAATTGAGTATCCTTATAATCGAACTCGCTTCCACTCTTCCTTCCATCATTGGTGATGGTGAGATACGGAAGAAAGGAAACAATGATTATCTTATCAGTCGTTAAATTGTTATGGGTGTATTTTCCGTCGGCACTATAAGGCCAATGCCAGACTTACTCAAAGCCAATTTAAAATCTGAGGTTTCAACAGGAGTCGTTATCGGCGGGAATGCATCATCAAAATGGTCGCAAATTACTGTTTTGGGCGCAATCCTTTCAACGATGTTTAAAGAATATGGGAGTATGTCACTCCTTCCGGCATAAGGATATACAAGAACATCACACTCTGGGTATTCCGTCTTTAAATCAATGTTGGCTGTACCGAATAAGAGTATGCTTTTTCCTTCGGTTATTAAATGATATGCAAACACATCGTTATCCAAATCAATCCTAAAGTGCTTGTTGATGGCTTGTACTTTTAAGCCGCTTCTAATATTCCCTTTGAGTATTCTTTTAAGCGTACTTATTATAATTGCTCTATCGTTCTTAACATGCTTTGCTTGCAATACTTTAACTGTTATATCACCAAAGGTCAGCACATCCCCTGTTTCGACACACTTTATGCGTGACAAGTTGAATTTTCGCTTTTCGGCAATCGCAAGACCACGTGCGTTAGTGTATACATCGCACGATACTCGTGGCAATATATCAGGAATGTCGGCGAAGTGATCAAAGTGCGGATGCGTTATAAATATAGCATCTACATCACTTATTTTGTCATATGGAAATTGCGGTACAAGAGGATTGAGTTTGCGTAAATACGGGTCAAATAATAATTTCCCCTGTTTTGTCTCTAACAATATCGTCGCTGTACCAAGCCAAGTTATTTTCATACTCTTTCACCTCAAAAAAATAATTCCGATTCTTTTATCTACAAGCTTTTGCCATTCTTTAATAAGAGTAAAATTTAGGCAAATATTAAAACACGTAACATTAAACTCGTGACATAAAACTATATGAGTCTTAGTAGTGTAATCCTAGTCACAGGTAAATTACAGCTCGCTTTGCCTACTGTCACTCAAATTCCACGGTCCCGGGCGGTTTCGATGTGATGTCATAGACGACGCGGTTACAGCCTCTGACCTCATTGACTATTCTATTAGCTATCTTACCTAGGATGTCATGGGGTATCTTAGCCCAGTCGGCTGTCATGCCATCAATGGATGTCACAGCTCTTATGGCTACTGTGTATTCATAGGTACGCTGATCACCCATGACACCTACTGACTTATTGTCTAGACAAGCTGTGAAGTATTGCCATATATCACTGTCTAGACCAGCCTTCTTTATTTCTTCACGCAAGATATAGTCAGATTCTCTGACTATAGCCAGTCTTTCTTCATCAATGGCTCCAATGACTCTTATGCCAAGGCCCGGCCCTGGGAAGGGTTGTCTATAGACCACCTCATCATCTAGGCCAAGCTCTTTACCTAAGGCTCTGACCTCATCCTTAAACAGGGTCTTTAAAGGTTCAATGAGTTTAAAGTCCATGTCTTTTGGTAGACCACCGACATTGTGGTGGGACTTGATGGTTTGGGCCGTCTTGGTGCCGCTCTCGATGATGTCGGTATATAGTGTTCCTTGGGCTAGATACTTTATGTCTTCATCTTTTAAAAGACGCTTTATCTCTCTATCGAAAGTGTAGACAAACTCATTGCCGATGATTTTGCGTTTCTTCTCTGGGTCATCGATACCTTTAAGTTTCTCTAAGAAGGTTGTGCTGGCATCGACTCTTATAAAGTTGATGTCAGGCATATGTTTCTTACACATTTCTTCGACTTGGTCAGCTTCCCCTTTGCGAAGTAGACCATGGTCTATGAACATACAATAGAGATTCTTGCCGATGGCCTTAGCTAGCAGTGTTGCCGCTACTGAAGAGTCGACCCCGCCCGATAGACCTAGTAAGACCTTCTCATCCTTTACTTCGTTTTTGATGTCTTCAATTGCCTTTTTGGCAAAGTCGTGCATAGACCAATCATTCTTACAACCACAGATGTCAAAGACAAAGTTCTTTAGTATATCAAGACCATAGACGGTATTGCGTACCTCTGGATGAAATTGGACGGTGTATATATTGTGTTTTGTGTTGTATGTTGCCGCTATCGGACATGTGTCAGTGCTAGCGATGATATCAAAGTCTAATGCTGGCTTTACAACTTGGTCGCCATGACTCATCCAAACAGTCTGCTCTTTTGGTAGGTCTTTAAAAAGTTTAGAATCTTTAGTACTTATAGTAGCTTCGCCATATTCTTTAACCGCACTAGCTTCAACCTTCCCACCTAACATATGGTGTATTAACTGCATCCCATAACAAACACCCAGTAGTGGTATACCACTAGTAAGTATCGCAGAATCGACTTTAAAACTATCAGTATCATAGACAGAATTTGGGCCACCAGAGAAGATGATGCCTTTGATGTCGCTCATGGCCTTTATCTCTTCTAAACTTAGGCTATGGGGTAACAGTTCACTATAGACACCAAACTCCCTTATACGACGGGCTATAAGTTGATTGTATTGACTGCCAAAGTCTAGTACTAGTATCTTATCGCTCATTTAGACCTCCATATTAAAAGAAACAGCCAGTAGCTGTTTGTTTATTCTTCACTTTGCGACCATAGTGGTATTTCGCTTGTTCTTCTTACCAAGATGGCCTTTTGCTGATCAAGAGAGTTTAAAAAACGCAGAATGTCATACTGTTCATCATCAGTACAACCTATAAGTAGTCTTACATCAATACATTTATCGATGATGTTGGCACAGATGACAATTTGGTCAATTGCTTCACCAGCCGTGCCTCTAAAACACTTTATCTCCCCTTCCAAATCACTTTTCAGCATTTTAAGATAGCCAAAGTCACAAGGGTAGACTAATTCAGGGAAGTCTTTAACACATGATCCTTTTTGACCGGTTAGGACGAAGTCAGAAGATAGATAGATAGTATCCATCTTTTGCCAGAAATAAGCTTGGTTTTCTAAATCTTTCATCCCTGCTAGCTTAACACAAGGCAAAGGCTTTTGTAAATGAATAGTTTA
>CAZXIB010000086.1:0-4800 GCA_964639815.1 uncultured Thomasclavelia sp.
AAAAGGAGGTCTAAGCCTCCCTTAATCGGCATCTAACTCTACGCCAGCGACGATGCCCCGTGATGCATATAGTAAGATAATCGACACAATAAGCGAAGTGATGCCACTGATAATGGGATACCAATACGAAGTAAGCAAGAATGTGAAGGTTAGACCAATGATGATACTTGGTGCTAAAGCTATTATGATGACCCCGAGTTTTATAAACTGGTTAGTCACCGCATTAGCCCGTGACTTTAATAATCTCAAACACACAAGGTTACCAGTCACAAAGACTAGTCCATAGCCAAAGGTTTCAATCATACCACTGATTAACTCTAGTGGTGTTGGATTAAAGACTAGACCAAATAAATTCATGACAATAACGAAGATGCCGACCTTGGTAATCGTTGGCCACAATATGGCAAATAGTTTTCGTGTTGCTGTATCGGGTAGTAAGTAGATGTAGTGATGCTTCAGTTCGTCATTGTAGTTAGCAGCCATTGTAGCAATCAATAATATGACCGTGACATAACGACTATACCAACTGAAGCCATAGTTAGCAAACCAGGCAATAGCCAAGTAAAGAACTAAGAATATAAGCTCTTGCCTAGAGATGAAGGTATTAGTCTTGCGCATCTCCAAGAAAAGCCGTGATGATATGGCCATAGCACCCAACTTAAAGGAAGCCTTCTTGACACTTTTTACTTTGAGATTGAGGTTGATATTGCCTTGGCCACTGCGCGCCTTTTTGACAAGTACCTCATAGCTTTCGGCATCTTCAATGACAATCTCTGGATCTAGATTTTTGGTTGTGATATAAAAACAAGTAATGCCCATAGCTACAACTAGTAATAAGCCCATACCTAATAAAACTTGACTAATATTGCCATAGTGAAGGCCAACTAAGGCCATATGCATCCAACCGACTAGTGGCGTATAATTAAACACATCGCTCAAAACGTAGTCGAGTAATGCCTCATTAAAACTCCCTGATGCCTCTGTTAGATAATAATAGCCAAAGACACTAAAGATTATAGCTATCAAAGCTACTACAGATATAACTCTTATGAAGAAACCACGGCGACTTTTCATCGTCTTTACGTACACTGCATCCAGAAAGGCAAAGACGATATAAAAGAAAATAAAACCGATGACAAACATCCCCACATAGTCGATGGCATTTATCGCAAAC
The DNA here is from genome assembly GCA_964639815.1 of uncultured Thomasclavelia sp. GTDB lineage: Bacteria > Bacillota_I > Bacilli_A > Erysipelotrichales > Erysipelotrichaceae > JAHHTG01. The sequence continues at coordinate 1,175 of CAZXIB010000086.1, forward strand.
ATTGCACTAAAAAGAAAGATGCCATAGATATACGACATAAAACAATACACCAGTGCCGCTACTAGTGAATTAGCCAATACATAGACCATAATCTCTCTTTGGGTATATGGCCCGACAAAGAGGTAGGATGCATCAATTTGGCGCATCAGAGCTGACCGCTTTTGTAAAAGGGCAACACACGCCATAAAAAGTGACATGCCGATAAAGATGATGGACATGAAGTCATAAGGAAGATTTAATCCTCCCATCTCTGACCACATGAAATACATGATAGCGACAAAAAAGATAACGGCACCAGCAGTAATGATGGCTGTCGATGGTTTAGAAAATATCCGTCTTAAAAGACCATTAACCTTGAGACTAGATAGATATATCAAGCTCTTCATGACTCTCTCCTTCAGTGACGGCAAAGAAGACATCTTTAAGGGTCTTGCTGGCTAACTCTTCTCTGGTGACATGGGCCTTTATCTGACCCTTATCCATGATATAGGCCTCATCAAAGTGGTCTTCCACCATATCGATGATATGAGTGCTGATGAGGATTGCTACTCCATTATCGCGCATGCATTCTAGTAACTTGATAGTCGATTCAATGGCTTTAGGGTCTAGGCCAATCATCGGCTCATCAACCATCAGTGATGTCGGGTTATATAAAAGGCCTAGTATCATCGATACCTTTTGTCGCATACCCTTAGAAAGCTCCTTAGCTATGGCGCTTCTTTTGTCTTCCAGTTCAAATAGTTCTATTAGTTCATCAGCGAAGCTAGTATCCTTAACGCCATAGGCCTTGGCTATGAAGCTTATATGTTCATCAATAGTTAGGTTGTCGTAGAGATTTGCGACCTCTGGCACATAACCAAAGGACTTCTTGGCCTCTAAAGTGCTATTGTCATTGCCATCGATTAGAATCTTGCCATCAAAGCGCAATAAACCACAGATACTCTTGATAGTGGTAGACTTGCCAGCACCATTGGGGCCTAGCAAAACAGTAATCTTACCGTTATTTGCGACAAAACTAACATTGTCGACAGCTAAGAAGTTTCCATACTTCTTTGTCAGGTCTTTTACTTCAATCATTCTTATCTCCTTTTTGATATCATTTTAATATCATTTAGATATTAAGTCAAGATGAGCAAATGGATTAGTCGTCTTACGAGTATTATCGCTGTAGGTTAGGTGAAGATTAGGTATGAGTGAGGCAAGGAATTTGGTGAAAAGTTCCCTAGAGTACTTCGCTATATCACAACGTTCCTTTATCGCTTTCTATAAGGTCTAAGATTTCGCGGAATGTTTTAATGTTGAGTTCTCTTTTTTGTTTCTCCACGCGATATGCATAATAGATTATAAAGCCTATAAGCAAAACCCATAAAACAAAGACTATGGTTTCAAAAGCCGACAGTGGTGTCTTGAAAAAATCGAAGTCCGCAATAGGTGCAATGCAAATACAAATCAAGAGCGAAATGCCTATATAACCAAAAAGCAGAACCGTAAATATAGTGCTGTCGCGCTTAAATCTTTGCGTACCATAGTTCTCTTTCATGACATCGTCTTGTATGACCTGTTTTCGCATTTCATTAACATCTCCTTTTACCAGAATGTCTAGGGAGGTACTAAAAACTTGACTCAGCATTACAAGACTTTTCAAATCGGGATAATTCTTGCCCTTTTCCCAATTAGAAACCGTCTGCCGTGTTACAAAGATCTTATCAGCTAAATCTTCTTGCGAGAGATTTAGATTCTTTCTAAAGTTTCTAATCTGTTTTCCCACTTCCATCTTTCACGCTCCTCTTGATAATCTATATCCTAGCTTAGGGATGTTATGTACGCTATCAAAATCCTTTTACAAAGCCCATAAACATGCAAAAAGTGTTTTACATGTGTTTAAAATGGTAGATGTGACTTCTTTAAATCTTAAGAGTAACGCAAGTACAAAGACTATATACCTTCAAAATTAGCCAAAGCAGTGCTTTGGCTAATGATAAAATCTTCTAGTATCTAATAATCTAGACTAGGCGATTATTCCTCTTCGTCCGTTTCTTCTTCAGTGGAATCTTCATCTGCCACTTCTTCTTCAGCTGACTCTTCATCGTCCAACAAAGAAGTAAATACTTCGATATAGCGCTCAATCATAATCTGAGCCGTGGAATCTGTTCCATCGTAGTCGCCATATGCGCCAATCTGAGAATCAGTGAATTCGCCATCTTTAACAGCGAAGACATGGGGTGTAAGCAAGGCTTTCTCACCTTCATATTCCTCAAGTATGTCATATAGCGTACCTAAAACGTAGTTATAGGCAGCTTCTAGACCATCATCTTCATTACCGGCATCAACATAATAGATAAGCGCATCAACTTCTTCAGCCGCTGCTTCCATATAACGTACTAGTAAGTTACAGGCGTTACAGGAAGTCTGACCGATATAGAAGATACCTGTACCACCTGAATTAATAAGGGTCAACATCTCTTCCGCCGTCACTTCAAGGAAGTGATTATCAGTGCCCTCTTCCATGTCCGTGTAATCGCTCATGTCGACTTCTCTAGCAGCGACGATTTCGCTAATCTCGACATCAGCTATAGACGGATACTCTGTTTCTTGCGTGCTACTACAAGCACTTAACATCACTACCAGTAGTCCTACCAAAATCATCTTTAACTTCTTCATTAACTTAACCTCTCTATTTCTATTAAATCATATATCTTATCTATTTCTTCTCTTGTTGCCATGCCTCTGGCAAAGGCTGTCGCTGTACCAGCGGCACAGGCATAGGCAAAGGCCTCGAGTTCATTGGCACCGCGTTGTAGATTGAAGACAAAGCCAGCGACCATCGCATCACCACAACCAGTCGTCGATACGACCGTCCCCTCTAGTCCCCTGTGACAATAGATGGCATCCTTACTTATAAGATAGGCTCCGTCTTTGCCAACAGATGCCAAAACAATCTTAGCACCTTTTTCAACAAGTGAACTAGCCGCCGCAATGATTGAAGACTCATCGGTTATGATAGATTGGGCCAGAGCTTCTAACTCTTCTAAATTACACTTTACTATATAAGGCCCATGGTCAAGGCTATCCCTTACTAGCTCGGCATTGGTATCTAAGATAAGTTTGACACCACGCCCTGCTAAGTCAATGAGCACTCCCTTCATAGCTGCGCTTATCTCAGCTTGGACATTACCACTTAAGATAAAGATATCGCCATTATCCACTCTGTCTAGTCGCTTTACTAGTTTTTCAAATTCCGTGGCACTAATAGATGGACCCTTGGCATTTATGATAGTCTCTATTTCAGTACTTATCTTTAAGTTAATACGAGTACAACCTTCGATTGGTACAAAGCGCGCCTGAATGAGATGGTAGGCACTTAGTTTATCTAAGTAGTGGTCTCTTACAAAACCACCTAAGAAGCCCATTGCCACTGACGGCACCATGAGATTATTTAGTTCAATTGAGACATTTACTCCTTTGCCGCCAGTAAGTAGTCCATCATCAATAGAGCGATTGATATCTCCCATCCTTATAGCTTGGTCTAATTTCATGTAGTAATCCAAGCTAGGATTGGTCGTGCACGTGTAAATCATAGTCACATTATACCCCATCACCCCTTAAAGGTTATAGGTATTTTCTGT